>NZ_JBLROA010000016.1:0-113363 GCF_047921505.1 Micromonospora sp. SL1-18
GCACTTATCCCGCGAATTTAAGGCGCAGGATACTAGCGACGTAGCTCAGTCCTGACGCACGTCCACCGATCATGACCAATGGGGCGTACGGTCAGGGGTACATGACGTACCCCGCGCGGAGGTGCCCGATGGTAGACCAGTCCGCCCCCACCCCCGGTCAGCGCGTTGAACGGCTCCGCCGCGCCGCCGGCATGTCCCAGAAGACGCTCGCGGGCCTGGCCGGCCTCAGCCCCACGACGGTGAAGTTCATCGAGAATGGCCGCCGGTCGCTGACGCTGAACGCGGCGCAGAGGCTCGCCCCGCACCTCAACGTTCACGATCTGGCCGACCTGTTCGGACCGCAGGTCACGCTCTCCCTCGACGGCCGGCCCAGCCACCCTGCCGTCGACGACGTCCGGAAGGCCCTCACCGCCTGGCACATCACCGTCGCCGGCGAGCCGGAGTCGCCGGAGTACCTGCGTGGGGCCGTCGACTCCAGCTGGCAGACCTGGCACACCAGCCGCCACCAGCGCACCGAGGCCGGCCTGCTCCTGCCCGGCCTGCTCGACGCCACCCAGCGCGCCGCCCGGCTGCACACCGGCGAGGCCCGGCGGACCAGCCTCGCCCTGCTCGCCCAGGCATATCACCTTGCGCAGGCGTACCTGGCCTGGCACGGCGACCGGGAGCTCTGCTGGCTGACCGTCGACCGTGGCATGGCCGCCGCGCTCGACGCCGACGACCCGCTCGCGATCGCGGGATCCATCTGGTATGCCGCGCACCTGCTCCGCGCCGTAGGCCGTGGAGACGAGGCGCTGGAGCGGCTGAGAGACGCCCGCCAGGTGATCGAGCCGCGGGTGGCCGACGGTGGCAGCGAGTACGCGGAGATGCTCGCCGACCTGCATCTCTGCATGGCTCTGACCCGGGCTCGCACCGGCGACCAAGGCGCCTGGACGGACTGGGACACTGCCCGACAGGTTGTCGAGCGGGCACTCCCCGAGGGGTACGTCGGCCTGCGCACGCGCGTGTCCCGGCCGCTGGTTGACGTGTACGCGGTGATGTGCGCTGTCGACCTCGGCGACCCCGACGAGGCGCAGCGACGTGCCCACGCGCTCGACCCGGCGTCGATCCCGTCGACCGAGCGGCGCGCCCGCCACCTGGTCGAGCTGGCCCGCTCCGCCGACCTTGAGGGAGCTCGGGAGGCGACGCTGCACCTGCTCACCCGGGCGGAGGCGATGTCACCGGAGACGGTTCGTTACTCCCCGGCGGCACAGGACATGGTCGACCGGCTGACTCGGGAGGCACCGGCGGCAGTGCGTGGCGAGGCGGTCGACCTGGCCCGCCGGATCACCGCCATGCAGCCGTAGAAGAGGTACACCCCGTCACCGGGTACGCCGCGTACCCATTTATTGCTGCCCGGCTACCTACCGTCACCGGTACTGATGACGGCGGGATTAGCACGCGTACGACGACTCGCCCCGCCGCCCGGATGGCGGGCGCGTGCCCATCCCCGTTGGACACAGGCCCGCGCCCCCGGAGGCAGGGAGGCAACCCGTGGCGGCGCCCATCCGAGCGCTGATACGGCGACTGGCCGGCCGGCCAGAGCCGGTACCGCCCGACACCGGCCAACGTATCCAGGCTCAAGAGCAGGCCGACGTCAAGCGGCGGCTGCTCCGCCAGGCAGGCGACCTCCGGTCCTTGAACGGTCCGGCGCTGATCCCGGCCGTGTCGCCGCTGATGATCCCGGAACAGCTCCAGCGGGCCGGTGACCGTGACGTGGAGGGCCTCCGATGACGGCCCGGCCAGCCCGCGCCGCCCGTGCGGTTGACGCCCTCGACGGGCGGCTGGGCGGCGGCGGGCATCAGCCGGAGCGGCCGAGGTGGGACTGCCTATCGTGCCGTCAGCCGTGGCCGTGTCCGCCCGCACGGGTTCAGCTCGGCGAGGCGTATGGGCCCGACCGGATCGGGCTGGCCATGTACCTGGGCGCGCTGCTGTTCGTGGCCGTCGGCGAGATTCCTGCCGCGAGCCCCGGCGAGCTGTTCGAGCGGTTCGTGGCATGGACGCGTTGACCCGCCAGCGTGTCCGCTGTCTTGGCTGCGTCGACGGGATCACCACCACTGAGCATCAGTGCGCCGGGGATCGGGAGCTGGTGCCGTACGGCGGAAAGTGCGGGTGCACCCGATCCGGCTGCGGACCCAACGCCAGCGACCGCCGGCCGGCTCGGCGCCGTACCACCGGAAGGGCGACCGGCGAGAGTGGGCGGCAGTCCGATGGTCAGGCGGTGTGAGCGGTCGCCGGGGTGGCCGACAACCGGATCCCGAGAGCGGCGAGTCGTTCCCGGGCGGCCGGCACGGTCGCGGGATCGGCCGCCAGCTCCACGAGTTCTCCCAGCGGTAGCGGTTCACCCGCCGTGGTGAGCAGCTCGGGCGGGCCGGACCAGGAGTGCCGCCACGCCGCAGCGCCGGAGTCGACCGCCGCCGCCTCCACCGCGCCCTCGAAGGCCGCCGTCAACGCCTGGAGGCCGTCCTCGCCGTCGGCGTCGGGCGTGAGTTCCCGGGCCAGGTCGGCGTACCGGTCGGCGGCGAAGAGGTCCAGCAGCAGGTCGAGATCGTCATCGGGTCGCCCGGTCAGCCGCGCCGCCGCCTGATACAGCGGGTGGGCGAGACCCCGCGCGGACAGGTACGCCAGGGTGGGGCCGAGCCGGTCCCAGGGCAGCAGCCGGACGCCGGGCCGCTCGAAGAGACCCGCCTGGAGCTGACGGCCCGTCGCGTCGGGTTCGAGGAGCAACACGGCCGCGGGGCGGCCGTCCGGCGCGACGGACACGTCCGGTACGAAGCGCAGCGCGGCGATCCGTTCGCCGATCGGCGGGTGGGACTCCCACCAGGCCGGCTCGGCCGGGGCCACCTCGACGCTGCGCTCGCGGATCTCCTCGCGGCACTCGGTCAGATACGCGACGAACCCGCCGAACAGGTCCTCCGGGAGGTGCCCGCGGTCGTAGGCGGGCAGCACATGCCGCTCCAGGTACTCGTCCCAGGCGGTGGCCACCACCCGGATCTCGAGCAGTGCGCTGACCATGGCGTCGCGGCCGGCGGCGCCCACGGCGTACCCGTCCGCCTCGAACTCCAGCTGCCGGCTGACGGCCTGCTCCACAGCTACGTACAGCTGGGCGTACCCGGAGAGGATCGCGCGTAGCACGCCGTCGGTGGTGTGCCGCACGGTCTCGCCGATCACCATCCGGCCCCGGTGGGCGAGGCGCACGGTCGCGGTGTGCTGCCCGGAGAAGTGCCCCATCTCGTGCGCGAGGACCGCCCGCAACTGGTCGACGGTGTACGCGCGCAGCAGCGGCAGCCCGACGATCACGGCCCGCCAGCCGGGGACCAGGCCGAAAAGTTTCGCGTCCTCGGTCACCGCGGCGTTCGCCTCGGCGACCAGCCGGATCTCGTCCGGCTCCTGGGTGCCGACCCGGGCCGCCAGGTCCCGCACGATCTCCCACAGCTCCGGCGCCCGCTCTGGGGTGAGCCGGACACCGGCCGGCGGGGGCGGACGCAGGGCCAGTACTCGGCCGAAGGCGAAGATCAGCACGAGGAGCAGGGCGATGGCGGCGCCGACCACCAGCGGCCGGATGCTGGTGGGGGCGCCGGAGCCGGCCCAGTCGGTGCCGTAGCCCAGGCCAAAGGCACCGACCGCCACGACCAGCCCGACCGCCAGTACGTAGAAGCCGATGAGCAGTGCGACGGACAGCATGGCCCGCAGCGTGGTCTTCATCCGTCGTTCCTCCCGTGTGTGCGGCGAGCAGGCTATCGACGGAGAAGGATGCGGAACAAGACCCTTTCCGGCCGGGATCAGGTGCGGCGGAGCCAGAGGACGCCGAGCGGCGGTACCCGCAGCGACGCCGATGCCGACATGCCGTGCCAGGGCACGCTCTCGGCGTGCACCGTGCCGAGGTTCCCCACGCCCGACCCGCCGTAGTGGTGGGCGTCGGTGTTGAGCACCTCGGTCCAGGCGCCGCCGGCCGGCAGGCCGATCCGGTAGCCCTCCAGCGGCAGGGCGGAGAAGTTGGCAACGCAGACCAGCGTGGCGCCGTCCGGGGCGATCCGGACGAACGCAACCGTGTTGTTGGCGGCGTCGTCGCCGATGATCCAGCGGAAGCCGGCCGGCTCGGTGTCCTGCGACCACAGCGCCGGGGTGGCCCGGTAGATCCGGTTCAGGTCGCCGACGAGGCGTTGCACGCCGGCCCGGGCCGGGTCGTGCAGCAGGTACCAGTCGAGGCCGCGTTCCTCGCTCCACTCCCGGTCGTCGGCCAGCTCGCTGCCCATGAAGAGCAACTGTTTGCCGGGGTGCGCCCACATGTACGCCAGCAGCGCCCGCACGTTGGCCAGCCGTTGCCAGGTGTCGCCGGGCATCTTGCCCGCGAGGGAGCCCTTGCCGTGCACGACCTCGTCGTGGCTGATCGGCAGCACGTAGTTCTCGCTCCAGGCGTACGCCAGGGAGAAGGTGAGCTGATGGTGGTGGTGCTGCCGGTAGATCGGGTCCTTCGACGTGTAGAGCAGGGTGTCGTGCATCCAGCCCATGTTCCACTTGAAGCCGAAGCCGAGCCCGCCCTCCCCGGTGGGGCGGGTGACGCCGGGCCAGGCGGTGGACTCCTCGGCCACCATCACCACCCCCGGGTGGTGCTTGTAGACGGTGGCGTTGACCTCCTGGAGGAACGCGATGGCCTCCAGGTTTTCCCGGCCGCCGTGCACGTTGGGCACCCACTGCCCCTCCTGGCGGGAGTAGTCCAGGTAGAGCATCGAGGCGACCGCGTCCACCCGCAGCCCGTCGACGTGGAACTGCTCGCACCAGTAGAGCGCGTTGGCGACCAGGAAGTTGCGCACCTCGCGGCGGCCGAAGTCGAAGACGTACGTGCCCCAGTCGGGGTGCTCGCCGCGACGCGGGTCGGGGTGTTCGTACAGCGGGGTGCCGTCGAACCGGCCGAGCGCCCAGTCGTCCTTCGGGAAGTGCGCGGGCACCCAGTCGAGGATCACCCCGATGCCGGCGGAGTGCAGCCGGTCGACCAGGTAACGGAAGTCGTCCGGGTCGCCGAAGCGGGCGGTGGGGGCGTAGTAGCCGGTGACCTGGTAGCCCCAGGAGCCGCCGAACGGGTGCTCCATCACGGGCAGGAACTCCACGTGGGTGAAGCCCAGCTCGGTGACGTACGCGGTGAGCTGTTCGGCCAGCTCCCGGTAGCCGAGGCCGGGCCGCCAGGAGCCGAGGTGCACCTCATACACGCTCATCGGGTCCTGGTGCGGGCGTCGCCGCGCCCGCCGCGCCAGCCAGGCCGCGTCGCCCCACTCGTACGTCGAATGGTGCACCACCGAGGCGGTGGCCGGCGGCAGCTCGGTACGCGCGGCGAGCGGGTCGGCCTTGTCCCGCCAGTGCCCGTCGGCGCCGAGGATCCGGTATTTGTATCGCGCGCCGACCGGTGCGCCCGGCACGAAGATCTCCCAGACCCCGCTGGCGCCGAGTGAGCGCATCGGCCAGCCGTCGTCCGGCGCCCAGCCGGTGAAGTCGCCGACCACCCGCACCCCGCGGGCGTTGGGCGCCCAGACGGTGAATGCCACGCCCTCGTCGAGCACCCGGGCGCCGAGCGCCTCCCAGAGCCGCTCGTGCCGCCCCTCGCCGATCAGGTGCAGGTCCAGTTCGCCGAGGGTGGGCGGGTAGCGGTAGGGGTCGTCGTGCGCCGTGCCGTCGACCTCGACCCGGTAGTCGAGCACCTCGCCGGGCAGCACGGCCTCGAAGACGCCGACGTCGTGCACCCGCTTCATCGGGTGCCGTCCGTCGCCGACGAGCACGGCCACGTCGGCCGCGCCCCGACGCATGGTCCGGATGGTGGTGCGCCCGTCGGCGGGATGCGCGCCGAGCACGGCGTGCGGGTCGTACGCCTCGCCGGAGATCAGCTGCTCCATCGTTCGTCTTCCTCTACGGCCGGTGCGGTCGGGGCGGTGCCGCCGGAGAGGTCGGCGGGCACGTCTTCGACGGTCAGGCCGGGCGCCGCCGGGTGTTCCGGCCCGGGGTCGCCCGGCGCGGCGGGGCGCCGCACGGTGAACACGTGCGCGGGTTGCAGGTACGGGTCGAGCCGGACCGTGTTGCGCTGCCCCCAGTCGTAGCTGGTCCCGGTCAGCTCGTCGTGCACGGTGAACCGCTCGTGCCAGTCGAGGCCGAGCGCCGGCATGTCCAGCGTAATGTTGCCCCACTGCACCTCGCGGGAGTCGAACGAGCAGACCACGAGCACCGTGTTGCCGGTGTCCGGGTCGTGCTTGGACCAGCAGAGCAGCGCCGGGTTGTCGATGTCGTGGAAGCGCAGGTTGCGCAGCCGGTGCAGGGCCGGGTTGTCGCGGCGTACCCGGTTGAGGGTGGCGATGAACGGGGCGAGGGAGCGGCCCTGTGCCTGAGCCTCGGCCCAGTCCCGGGGGCGCAGCTCGTACTTCTCGTTGTCGAGGTATTCCTCCGCGCCGGGGCGGGCGACGTGCTCGAACAGCTCGTAGCCGGCGTACATGCCCCAGGAGGGGGAGAGCAGCGCGGCCAGCACCGCCCGGATCTTGAACATCGGCGGGCCGCCGTGCTGCAGCGACTCGTGCAGGATGTCCGGGGTGTTGGGCCAGAAGTTGGGCCGCATGTAGTCGGCCGCCGCGACCAGCTCCGCGCAGTACGCCCGCATCTCCGCCGCCGACGTGCGCCAGGCGAAATACGTGTACGACTGGGTGAAGCCGATCTTGCCAAGGCCGTGCATCATCGCCGGTCGGGTGAACGCCTCGGCGAGGAAGAGCACGTCCGGCTCGACCTGCTTGACCTCCCAGATCAGCCAGTGCCAGAAGTCGACCGGCTTGGTGTGCGGGTTGTCGACCCGGAAGATCCTGACGCCCTCGCCGACCCAGTGCAGCACCACCCGCAGGATCTCCGCCCGGATGCCCGCCGGGTCGTTGTCGAAGTTCAGCGGGTAGATGTCCTGGTATTTCTTCGGCGGGTTCTCCGCGTACGCGATGCTGCCGTCGGCCCGGGTGGTGAACCACTCCGGATGCTCGGTCACCCACGGATGGTCCGGGGCGCACTGCAACGCCAGGTCCATCGCCACCTCCAGCCCCACGTCGGCGGCGGCGGCGAGGAACGCGCGGAAGTCCTCCGGCGTACCCAGCTCGGGGTGGATGGCGTCGTGGCCGCCCTCGGCGGCGCCGATCGCCCACGGCGAGCCCACGTCGTCCGGCCCGGCGGTGAGCGAGTTGTTGCGGCCCTTGCGGTTGATCCGGCCGATCGGGTGGATCGGGGGCAGGTAGAGCACGTCGAAGCCCATCGCGGCGACACCTGGCAGGCGGTCCGTCGCGGTGCGGAACGTGCCCGACCGGGCCGGCGCGTCGGCGGTGCCCGGGACCGCGCCCTCGGAACGGGGGAAGAACTCGTACCAGGCGGAGAAGAGGGCCCGGGGGCGGTCCACCCAGAGCCGGTACTCGTCGTCGGTGGTGACCAGCTCGCGGACCGGGTGGTCCCAGAGCAGCGGGGCCAGGTCGAGCGCAGGGCCGACCCGCCGGCGCAACTCCAGCTTGTCGTCGCGCAGCGCCACCGCCGCCGCCCGGACCCGCTTTCGGTCGGCGGCCGGGACAAGCTTCCGCGCGGCCTCCAGCACCCGGGCGCCCTCGGCCAGGTCGTTGGCCAGCTCGGCCGGGCCCTGGCCGGCGGCGAGCTTCTTGGTGACCGCGTTCTGCCAGGTCAGGTACGGGTCCTGGAACGCCTCGACGGTGAACCGCCACTCGCCGACCGCGTCCGGGCGGATGGTGGCCTGCCAGCGGTCCTGGCCGGGTTCGCCGGGGCGCATCCGGGTGAACGGGCGGGCCACGCCGTCCGGGCCGAGCCAGACCACGTTGCAGCCGAGCGCGTCGTGCCCCTCGCGGTAGGCGCGGGCCGACACCGGCACGACCTCGCCGACCACCGCCTTGGCCGGGTAGCGACCGCAGGAGACGACGGGGGAGACGTCTTCGATCGGAAACCGTCCAGTCACCGGTTCAACCTACTGCGCGAGATCGCTTCGCGCTCGGCTCAGCCGATGCTCGTTGGCCCCTCCTTACCCCAACACCGAGCGGTAGACCTCCAGGGTCCGTTGCGCGATCGCGTCCCAGGAGAAGTGCTCCACGGCCCGGCGCCGCCCGGCGCGGCCGAACTCGGCAGTCCGCGCCGGCTCGGCCAGCAGCTCGTTGAGCCGGGCCGCCAGGTCGGCCACGAAGCGCTCCGGGGCCAGCGGCGTACCGGTGCCGTCGGCGGCCTGCTCGATCGGCGCCAGCAGCCCGGTCTCGCCGTCGGCGACCACCTCGGGGATGCCGCCGGTGGCGGTCGCGACCACGGCCGTCTCGCACGCCATCGCCTCCAGGTTCACGATGCCCATCGGCTCGTAGACCGACGGGCAGACGAAGATCGTGGCGTGGGTGAGCACCTGGATCACCTCGTGCTTCGGCAGCATCTCGGCCACCCAGACCACACCCGAGCGGTTGGCCCGCAGCTCGGTCACCAGGCTCTCCACCTCGACGGCGATCTCCAGGGTGTCCGGCGCGCCGGCGAGCAGCACCAGTTGGGTGTCGGCGGGCAGCTCCCGGGCCGCGCGCAGCAGGTACGGCAGCCCCTTCTGCCGGGTGATCCGCCCGACGTACACCACACTGGGGCGGGACGGGTCGATGCCCAGCCGGTCCACCACGTCGGTGCCGTGGTCGGGGGCGTACTGGGCGGTGTCGATGCCGTTGTAGACCACCCGTACCCGGTCCGGGTCCACCGCCGGGTACGCCTTCAACACGTCCCGCCGCATCCCCGCGCTGACCGCGATCACCGCGTCGGCGGCCTCCACCGCGGTGCGCTCGCTCCACGAGGAGAGTGCGTACCCGCCGCCGAGCTGCTCCGCCTTCCACGGGCGCAGCGGCTCCAGGCTGTGCGCGGTGACCACGTGCGGCACGCCGTACAGCAACTTCGCGGTGTGCCCGGCCAGGTTGGCGTACCAGGTGTGGCTGTGCACCACGTCGGTGCCGGCGCAGCCGGCCGCCATCGCCAGGTCGACGCCCATGGTCCGCAGCGCCGGGTTCGCGCCGGCCAGCTCGGCCGGCTCGGCGTACGCGGTGACGCCCGGCTCGTCGCGCGGCGCGCCGAAGCAGTGCACCCGTACGTCGGCGAGCCGGCGCAGTTCGCGCGCCAGGTATTCGACGTGCACCCCGGCCCCGCCGTACACCTCCGGCGGGTACTCCCGGGTGAGTAGGTCGACGCGCAGGCGTGCGGAATCCGTCATGTCCGGCACCCTAATGCAGAAGCCCGTCACGCACCCGGCGCGGAACTGTGCGCGTACGAGTGGTGAAGTTGGGGCGGGATCGATAGCGTCGGAGCATGGCTGCCAAGGTGCTCGCGATCGTCCTGGCCGGCGGGGAGGGCAAGCGCCTGATGCCCCTCACCACCGACCGGGCGAAGCCGGCCGTCCCCTTCGGCGGGATGTACCGCATGGTCGACTTCGTCCTCTCCAACCTGGCGAACGCCGGCTATCTCAAGATGGTCGTGCTGACCCAGTACAAGTCGCACTCGCTGGACCGCCACATCACCACGACGTGGCGGATGTCGACCATGCTCGGCAACTACGTCACGCCGGTGCCCGCGCAGCAGCGCCGCGGCCCGTGGTGGTTCGCCGGCTCGGCCGACGCCATCTACCAGAGTTTCAATCTGATCTACGACGAGCAGCCGGAGTACGTGATCGTCTTCGGCGCCGACCACATCTACCGGATGGACCCGCGGCAGATGGTGGAGGACCACATCGCTTCGGGTGCCGCGGTCACCGTGGCGGGCATCCGCCAGCCGCTGTCCATGGCGAACCAGTTCGGCGTGATCGAGGTCGGCGAGGACGGCCGGCGGATCCGGGCGTTCCGCGAGAAGCCCACCGACGCGGTGGGGCTGCCCGACGCACCAGACCAGATCTACGCCTCGATGGGCAACTACGTATTCACCACCAAGGCCCTGGTCGACGCCGTCGAGCAGGACGCCGAGGACAAGTCCAGCAAGCACGACATGGGCGGCAGCATCATCCCGATGCTGGTCGAGCGGGGCGAGGCCAACGTCTACGACTTCAAGGACAACGAGGTACCCGGCAGCACCGACCGGGACCGCGGCTACTGGCGGGACGTGGGGACGCTCGACTCGTTCTACGACGCCCACATGGACCTGATCAACGTCCACCCGGTGTTCAACCTCTACAACTTCGACTGGCCGATCTACAGCAACCAGCCGCCCTACCCGCCGGCCAAGTTCGTCCACGCCTGGGGCGAGCGGGTCGGCCGGGCGGTCAGCTCGATGATCTCGCCCGGGTCGGTGGTCTCCGGGTCGCTGGTGGAGAACTCGGTCGTCTCGCCGAAGGTGAAGGTCCACTCCTGGGCGCACGTGGACGGCGCGGTGCTCATGGAAGGTGTCGAGATCGGCCGGCACGCGGTGGTCCGCCGGGCCATCCTGGACAAGAACGTCTACGTTCCGGAGGGCGCCGAGATCGGCGTCGACCTGGAGAAGGACCGCCAGCGCTACACCGTGTCCGACAATGGCATCGTCGTCATCGGCAAGGGCCAGCGCGTCGAGCCCTGACCGCCAATACTTCGAGGAGGATTCCCGCAGTGGCCCATCCCCGTGCCGGCCAGCCCGCCGAGCCCGCCGACCTGGTCGACGTGCCCCGGCTGGTCACCGCCTACTACGCCGAGCACCCCGATCCGAGCGACCCGGCGCAGCAGGTCTCCTTCGGCACCTCCGGCCATCGCGGGTCCAGCCTGCGCAACGCCTTCAACTCCGACCACATCCTGGCGGTCACCCAGGCGCTCTGCGACTACCGGCGGGAGCAGGGCCTCGACGGGCCGCTCTTCCTGGCCCGGGACACCCACGCGCTCTCCGCCCCGGCGGCGGTCGACGCGCTGGAGGTGCTCGCCGCCAACGACGTGACCGTGCCGCTGGACAGCCGCGACGGCTACACCCCGACCCCGGCGCTGTCGCACGCGATCCTCACCCACAACCGCGGGCGGACCGCCGGCCTCGCCGACGGCATCGTGATCACCCCGTCGCACAACCCGCCGGACGACGGCGGCTTCAAGTACAACCCCACGCATGGCGGGCCGGCGGACACCGACGTCACGAAGTGGATCCAGGACCGCGCGAACGCCATCCTCGCCGCCGGGCTCAAGGAGGTGAGGCGCATCCCGTACGCGCGGGCCCGCGCCGCCGACACCACCGGGGAGTACGACTTCCTCGCCCGGTACGTCGACGACCTGCCGGCCGTGCTGGACATCGCCGCGATCCGCGACGCCGGGGTACGTGTCGGCGCCGACCCGATGGGTGGGGCGAGCGTGGCGTACTGGGGGGAGATCGCCGAGCGGCACCGGCTCGACCTCACGGTGATCAACCCGACGGTCGACCCGACCTGGCGCTTCATGACCCTGGATTCCGATGGCAAGATCCGGATGGACTGCTCCTCGCCGAACGCGATGGCCTCGCTGATCGCCGCCCGCGATCAGTACCAGGTCTCCACCGGCAACGACGCCGACGCCGACCGGCACGGCATCGTCACTCCCGACGGCGGCCTGATGAACCCCAACCACTACCTGGCGGTGGCGATCGGCCACCTGTTCCGTACCCGGGAGCAGTGGGGCCCGTTGGCGGCGGTCGGCAAGACACTGGTCTCCTCCTCCATGATCGACCGGGTCGCGGCCGACCTGGGCCAGCCCCTGTTGGAGGTGCCGGTCGGCTTCAAGTGGTTCGTGCCCGGGCTGCTCGACGGCGTGGTCGGCTTCGGCGGCGAGGAGAGCGCGGGCGCGTCCTTCCTGCGCCGGGACGGGAGCACCTGGACCACCGACAAGGACGGCATCCTGCTCTGCCTGCTCGCCGCGGAGATCATCGCCAGTACCGGCCGGACCCCGAGCCAGCACTGGGCCGAGCTGGCCGAGCGCTTCGGCGCGCCCGCGTACGCCCGGCTCGACGCCCCGGCCACCCGCGAGGAGAAGGCGGTCCTCGCCAAGCTGTCGCCCGAGCAGGTGACGGCGACCGAGCTGGCCGGCGAGCCGATCACCGCCACGCTCACCACCGCCCCCGGCAACGGCGCGCCGATCGGCGGGCTCAAGGTGACCACCGAGTCGGGCTGGTTCGCCGCCCGGCCGTCCGGCACCGAGGACGTGTACAAGATCTACGCCGAGTCGTTCCAGGGGCCGGAGCACCTCGCCCGGATCCAGGAGGAGGCGAAGGCCCTGGTCGACACGGTGCTCGGGAAGGCCTGACGGCCCTCGGCTCCGTCACCTCGGCCCGGGCGGATCGTTGCGTAGTTGTGTTCGGGTCCCGGCTCCGGCCTTCCGCAGCCATACGCATCCGTAAGCGAGGACAGCAAATGCCCAGTTACGTTCGCACGATGATCCGCAGGGTCCAGGACCACCTGGCCGGCTCGCGTGATCAGGAGGCTTTTGCCAGCTCGCTGGGTGTGAACCTGAACGGGCGGGTCAAGTTCTACGCGGTGAACCGGGCGATGTTCGGCTCCGAGCCGTGGCTGATCACCATCGGGGACAACGTCTACATCAGCGCAGGGGTGCAGTTCGTGACCCACGACGGGGGCACTCTGATCCTCCGCAAGGACCACCCCGAGTTGGACTGGACGGCCCCGATCACGATCGGCGACGACGTCTACATCGGGATGCGGTCGATGATCCTGGCCGGAGTCAGCATCGGCAACAGGTGCGTGATCGGGGCCGGCTCGATCATCACTCGCGACATCCCGGACAACACGGTGGCAGCGGGGGTGCCGGCCCGGCCGCTGCGGACCACCGACGAGTACCTGGAGCGGCTGCAGGCCAAGTCGTTGAACATCGGCCACCTTCCGGTCCAGGCCAAGCACGAGGCGATCAAAAAGATCTACGGGGTGACCACGGCCTGAGCCCGCCGCTGGCGGTGCCGACACTCAGCGCGGCGGGGGCAGCTCGCGGCGGTTGAGCTGTTCCCGCAACTCGTCGGGAAGCAACTCCCGCAGTTGGTCGGGCAGCAGCGGGAGGTCGAGCAGGCTGAGCTTGATCTGGTTGCGCTCCTGGTGGCGCCGCGGATCGAGCCGGACCACCAGGCCGGCATTCGGGACGTACCGGATCCGCACGCTGCCCTCGGTCGCCGCGTCCCGGATCACCAGCCCGTCCATCTCCACTGCCACCGGCGCCGATTCGGGGCGCAGCTCCAGGTGGACGGTCTCCTCCGGGGAGAGCACCACCGAGCGGGAGATCCCGGCCATCGGGGCCGACGGGGTCACCACCACGGCCTGCGTGGCCGGCGAGATCAACGGCCCGCCCGCGGCGTAGCTGTACGCCGTCGAGCCGGTGGGCGTACTCACCACCAGCGCGTCGCAGCGGTAATAGCCGTAACGCTGGCCGTCCACGGCGAGCGTCGCGGTGACGAAGCCGGAGCCGGGATGGCGCACCAGCGCGACGTCGTTGAACGCCACCACGTCGTCGCCGCAGACGTCGCAGGCGAGGCAGGCGTGCGACTCGACGGTGTAGTCGTGCGCGGCCAGCCGGTCCAGCGCCGGGGGCAGATCCGGCGGCTCCACCTCGACCAGGAAGCCGAGCCGACCCAGGTGGACCCCGAGCACCGGCCTCGGGTCGCGCACCGCGCAGCGCAGCGCCCCCAGCATGGTCCCGTCCCCGCCGATACTGATCAGCGCGTCCGACCGCGCGGCCAGCTCCGCCGCGGCGACCGGCTCGACCGACGCGGGGACCCGGTGGCGGTCCTCGGCCCGGACGATGAGTGCCTTGCCATGTTGGGTCGCCCACCGGTCGATGATCTCGACCACCGCGGAGACGTCCCGGGTGGGATGCAGCACCAGACCGATCACGTACCCCGCCACCGGTACAGCTCACCACACGAGCGGCCGACCCGGTGGGCGTACGGGAAGGGCCGTGGCTTCCGCGTCGTTCGACCGAAATTGTGTGATTAGACCGTTACGGTGCGCGTCCTCGCTCGATGTACAGGTGATCGGTCCGTACACCGAGGGGTTGACGATGCGCATTCTGATCACCGGTGGGGCCGGCTTCATCGGTTCCAACCTGGCCCGCGCCGCGATGGTCGAGGCTGCCGTCAAGGAGGTGACCGTCCTCGACGACCTGTCGGTAGGGCTGCGCAGCAACCTCGACGGGCTGGACGTCGACCTCGTCGAGGGGTCGATCCTGGACCCGGCCGCCCTGGACGCGGCGATGATCGGACGGGAGGCGGTCGTCCACCTGGCGGCGCTGGCCAGCGTGCCCCGCTCGCTGCGCGATCCGGTGGCCTCCCACCACGTGAACGCCACGGGCACGCTCATGGTCCTCGAGGCGGCACGACGGCACGACGTCCGCCACGTGGTGGTCGCATCGTCCTCATCGGTCTACGGCACGAACCCTGTGCTGCCGAAGGCGGAGCTCACCTGGACCCAGCCGATGAGTCCCTACGCCGTCAGCAAGCTCGCCACCGAGGCGTACGCGCTCGCCTACCAGGCGTCGTTCGGCCTGCCGGCGCTGGCCTTCCGGTTCTTCAACGTGTTCGGTCCCGGGCAGCGGCACGACCATGCCTACGCCGCCGTCATCCCCCGGTTTGTCCACGCGGCCCTGCGCGGGGAGCCCGTCGTGCTGCACGGTGACGGCACCCAGTCTCGCGACTTCACCTTCGTCGGCTCGGTGTGCCAGGTCATCCTCGACGCGCTCCGCCGTCGGGTGCACCACCCGCACCCGGTCAACCTGGCCTTCGGGGCGCGGGCGAGCCTGCTGGAGGTCCTCGACGAAATCACCGAGTTGCTGGGCCGGCCGATCGCGCGCGAGTACGCGCCGCCCCGCACCGGCGACATCCCGCACTCGTCGGCCGACAACAGCACGTTGCGGGAGCTGTTCCCGGACATCGAGCCGGTCGTTCGCACGGACGGCCTCCGGGCGACAGTGGAGTGGATGGCCGGGCGGCTGGGCGTCGAACCCGCCGCACTACGGTGAGCCCGGCAGCGAGCCGGGTCGAGCGTGGGGAGCTGGCCCCCGACGCGCCCGCCCCACCCGCCGGTCCCGGCGCTCCGGCCGCGCCACGAGTCCGATCCCGGCTCCGCCTGGGGCGAGCACTGCCCGCTGGCCGGGGCCGCGCGCTCAGCGTGGACATCGCCACCTCGCTGGTGGCCAAGGGGATCGGTCTCGCCGCGCCGCTGGTCATCACCCCCGCGTGCTTCCGGTATCTCGGGGACCAACGCTACGGCCTGTGGATGGCGATCACCGCACTGACCGGCATGGCATGGTTCGCCGACCTTGGATTGGGCAACGGCCTGCTCACCCGACTCAGTCACCTCACCGATGACGCCCGCCAGCAGGCCCGAGAGATCTCCAGCGCCTACGCCACCCTCGGCGTGGTCGCGGTGGCCCTGCTGACCGGGCTCGTCCTCATCAATCCCCTGGTGCCCTGGGACCGGCTATTCGGCGTCAGCGATCCGACCGTCGCCGCGGAGGCATCGGCCCTGGTCCTGCTCTGCTTCGGGGCCTTCGCGGTCAATGTTCCGCTCTCCCTGATCCAGCGGATCCAGTACGCCCGCGCTCAGGTCACCCAGAGCAACGCCTGGCAGGCGGCCGGCGCCGTGGTCTCCATGGCGGCCGTTCTCGGCGCCATCGCCGCCGGGTGGGGCCCGCTGACGGTGATCGCCTGCACGGTGCTGGCCGTCCCGGTGACCAACCTGCTCAACACCGTGGTCTACTTCTGGCTCCAGGAACCCGCCACGCGACCAGGCCCCGGCCTCGTGCACCGGGCCACGGCGGTGGGCCTGCTCCGGCTGGGCCTGCAGTTCTTCGCGCTCACCGCGATGTCGTCGATCGCGCTCAACGTGGACAACCCGATGGTCGCGCACATCCTCGGGCTCACCGTCGCCGCGCACTACGCGGTCGTCGGGAAGCTCTTCGGTGTTCTCTCGGTGTTCGTCGGACTCGTCGGGATGGCGGTCTGGCCGGCCAACGGCACCGCCCTCGCCCGAGGCGAGATCGCCTGGGTACGCCGAACCACCCGACGGATGGTCGTGCTCTACGGCCTGGTGGTGGGAGCGGTCGGGCTCGCGCTGGTCGTCTACGGCCATCGGCTGGTCAAGCTGTGGGTCGGTCGGGTCGACGCGGCGGTGGTGCCGGTCGCGGTTCTCGCCGGGCTCGCGCTCTGGTCGTTCCTGGTGGCGGTCGCCTCCCCGCTGCTCCTCGTGCAGAACAGCATCGGCCTCCTGCGACCGCAGTTCGTCGGCTGGGCCGCCTTCCTGCTGCTCGCGACCGCGCTCAAGATCTGGGGACTGCGCGAGTTCGGGATCGTGGGCCTGCCAGCGGCCGGCTGCCTCGCCTACCTGCTCACCATGTGGCCCGCCGCCGTCGTCGGCTACCGGCGCGCGTTGGCCAGGTCCGGCCGGGCCACCGGGCAGGGCGGGCCCGGGGTGGCCGGGTGATGATCCGCGGTGCCGGTCGACCGGCGGTGCCGGCCGGCCTCTCAGCAGATGTGGGAGTCCTTCGATGAGAGAGACGCAGATCGTGATCGACGCCGCCGGCGGATCGGGTGGCGGAGCCGGACGTCTCAAGACCGAACTCGACGCCTTCCTCGCCGACGGCGCAGCTCCGGTTCGGGTGATCGGGGGGGATCGCCGGCTCACGCCGTCGTGGCTGGCGCTGCGGGAGGCCGCCGCCGGCCGCGCGCCCGTCGTGGCCGCGCTGAACAACGTGTCGTTCGCCTGGCGCGGCACCGAGCGGCGGGTGCTGGTGCACAACGCGCTGCACTTCCTGGCTCCCGCCGAGAAGCGGCTGCTGGGTCTGCTGCCCCGGTCGTTCCGGGCGCAGATTCCCGTCGTCCGCCGGGCGCTGCACCGGGCCGACGTGATCGCCGTGCCGTGCTCGGCGATGGCGGAACGGGTCGCCGCCCGGGTGCCCGCGGTACGCGACCGGCTGCTGGTGCTCGCGAACCCCGTCAGCCCGGTCGGCCCCCGTGCCACCGCCGACGAGGTGTCGATCCTCGTGCCGGTGGTGCCGTCGCCGTTCAAGAACGTGGTGAGCGAGCTGCGGATGTTGCTCGCCGCGCTCGACCAGCGCCGACACCCGGCTCGGGTCCGGATCACGGCGTATCCGCACGAACTCCCGGCCGGCCTGGCCCGGCACCCCCGGCTGGACCTGCTCGGGCGGCTGCCGCACCACGAACTCGCCAGGCACTGGCGTCGGGCGACCGCCGTTTTTTTCCCGTGCGTGCTGGAGTCCTTCGGCTACCCGCTCGCCGAGGCGCGCGTGTACGGGCTGCCGGTACTGGCGCCGGACACCCGGCAGTCGCGGGAGATCGCGGGCAACGCCCTGGTGCCGTATCGCCTGGCCGATGCGGACAGTCTTGCGGACGCCCTTGACGGCATCGACCGGCCGGTGGTTCCGGAACCGTACGCGTTCGAGCGGGCCGCGTACTTCACCCGGTTGCTGGGGCTCACCCGGAACTCCGCGACGTGGAGCGCGTCGGCCCCGGCGGCCCCGATCAGGACCCGATGAGGAGCATTGTTGTCTGATCACCACGAGCACCGTGACGCCCCCGCGCGGTCACCTGGAGAGCGACCTCGTTGTCGGGTGGTACGCGTCATGGGCGAGCTGAACTTTGGCGGAACGGAGCTGCGTACCGTCGATCTGCTTCCGCGCCTGGCCGCGGCAGGGGTCGTGGTCGACCTCGTCACGCTCTCCGACCGCATCGGTCCTGGTCCGCTCGCATCCGTGGCCCGCCGTCTCGGTGGCACCGTCCACGCGCTTCCCTTGGATCTGCGCTTCCCCGCTCGCTTCCTGCGGTTGCTCCGACGACTGCGGCCGGACGCCGTGCACACGGACTTCGGCAACTTTTCTGGAGTTCTACTCACGCTTGCGGCCCTCGCTGGCGTGCCGACCAGGGTTGCCCACTTTCGGGGTGACGACAACGAGCAGCGCTCGCTTCGTCGCCGGGTGCAGCGGGTGCTCTTCCGCCGGATGCTAGACCTGTTCGCGACCGACGTGCTGGGCGTCTCGCCAAGCGCGCTGACCTGCGGCTACTCTCCGACGTGGACGAACGATGCACGGTGCCGGGTCGTCCTCAACGGGCTCGACCTCGATCGCCTGCTCCGCCCGTCGAACGTCGATCTGCGTGCGACTGTCGGCGCTGGCCCCGGCGCTCTCCTCTGCCTGACCGTGGGGCGGGCATCCGCAGAGAAGCGGCGGTGGTTCGTCCCTCCTGTGATCGCGGCGCTGCGGGACATGGGCATCGAAGCCCACGCCGTACTCGTCGGACCGGCGGACGCCGCGGACGATGCCCGGGTCCGGCAGGAAGCGGTGTCGCGGGGCGTGAATCGCCAGGTCCATCTGCTCGGACCACGGGCAGACGTCGGTGGACTGCTGCGTCAGGCGGACATCGTGCTGGCGCCGTCGATCCTGGAAGGCCTTCCCGGCTCGGTGCTGGAGCCCGTGGCGATCGGTACGCCGGTCGTCTCGGTCGATCTCCCTGGGGTGCGATTCATCGCCGACCACCTTGCCGGCGTCACCCTCGTCGACCGCGACGCCAGCGCCGAGCAGTGGGCCGCGAACATCCGGACGGTCGTCACCGCGACGCGAGCGGACGACCGTGGCGAGGCGGTCACCCGATTTCGGGCGAGTGCCTTCTCCCTGGATGCCGCCGTGGCCGAGCACGTGACGATGTACCGGCGCCGTCTTGGTGCCGGAGGACCAGGACCAGAAGTCGAAGCGCCGGACGGGCGCATGGCGAAATCGGAGCCGTGAGGATGCACGACCAGACCCTGCACGAGACACCGCGCTACGCCGGCGCACCCGGACGCGAGGACCTGCTCGACTCTGACGGCGCATGGATGCGGATGAGCTTCGCCGCGCGTGACCTCGCCCGCAGATCGTTCGACTACCGGGTGTGGCAGGCGTCCCTGGCCCGATTCGTGCGGTCGTCGGCGCGATGACCGTCAGGACACCGCTACCCACGGGGGCGACCACCGGCACGCCCGGCGAAGGCATGGTCTCGTCCAGTCACGCCCGAGCGCGCTCCGGCGAGCGGTCGGCGTACGCGCTGCTGGTGAGTGTGCTCTGGGCGGCGCTCGGCGTCGGTGCCGTCGGCCTCGGCGCGACCGAGGATCCCGGGGACACCAGCCGCGCCCTGATCCTGATCAGCCTGCTGGCTCTGCTCCTCGGTGTCTGGGTCTTCTGGCGTGACGGCGGCAGGGCCATTACGGCGGTCGGTCTCTACAACCTGGCGTTCGCCTTGTTCGTCGGCTTCTCCGGGCTGTACCAGGCCGATGACGTCGCGTGGACCGGCCTCTCTCGGTCGTTGCTGACAGCCGTCGCCTTCTGCTATTTCACTCAGGTCGCCACCTGGGCCCTGTTCTGGCGCGAATCGGTACGCCTGGAGGCCCGGTCCCCATTGCCGGTGAATGTCGGCCCCCTGCGGTGGGCGGTGGGAGTTGGTGCCGCTCTGCTCATCGCCGCCACCGCGACGGCGATGGCCCGCCCGGACTCCCTGCCGCCGCTCGTGGAGCCCGCGGGTTTCGTCGGCGTGCTGTTGATGACGGCGGGTCTGGTGAGAGGGCGCCTTCGTCGCCAGTGGGTGGTCTGGGGGGTGCTGCTGGTCGGAGCGATGATGCTCTACTTCGACTTCCTCTTCAACGACTACGGGCGCATCAAGCTGGCCTCGCTGGCGCTCGGTATCGCGGTGCTTCTAGCCGGTGGGCGCAACGGCCGCTGGGTGAAGAGTGGTGTGCTTGCCTTCTCGGCCCCGGCGTTGTGGTTCTTCGCCCAGCTTCGGGTCGATCCCACCAACGACGAGAGTGGCCTCGGCTCGGTCATGAGTCCGCTACGCGAGTTCGCCCGCGTGCTCGAGCTGAACGACCTCGGCGGGTTCCCCAAGGGCTGGGGGCACACGTTCTGGGCCTCGCTGGTGGCGCTCATACCCCGAGGCATGTGGCCCGGCAAGCCCGTCGGATTCGGCACCGAGATCGTGGCCTACGTGCGTCCCGAACTGGTGGACACCGGGCATTCCAGTGCCGTGCTGTTTCACGGCGAGTGGGTCTTCAACTTCGGTCTGCTCGGCCTGGTGGCTATGGTTCCTGTCGTCGGCTACGCGCTTCGCGGTCTCGACCGGCTGCTTGTCTCCTGCTGTTCTCAGGGCATTTCGGATCGGCGACAGGTGCTGTGGCAGGTGGCCGTCGTGGTCGCGACAACCGGCATGGTGGACCTCATGTGGGTCGGCTCTTTCACATACGTGGCGAGGGTCGGCAGTCGTCTGCTGGTGATCCTGGCGCTCATTCTCGTTTTCGGCCAGTTGGGGAGCCGCCGTACGGAACAACCCGACGCGGGGAGGCGGGCGGCGAGGCCGGGCGAAATGTCGACACCACCTCGCGCGGCTCACCGGACCGGCCTTCCCCGTGAGGCTCCCGGGCCGACGAGCGGCGCGACGCCCAGCCCCAGCAGGCGCCCGGGCAGACACGGCGGCCCCGCGCGGTAGCGGCTGATTCCGGCGAACGGCGGCACATCCGACGACGCGCAGCTCTGGCTTTCATCCCCGCGGCACCAGCGCTGACGGAGCCTCGTTCACATCCGGGTGGCGGGCCGTCCCACCAGGGCGCCGGGCATGGCCCACCGGGCGCGGGCCTCGTGCATCAGCCGGATCATGTCGGGCCAGGTCGGCGGGCGGTACCCGGTGGCCTCCGCCAGTGCGTCCGCGCGCATCGACCGGTCACACCGGAAGTCGTCGTCCGGCACGAGTTCGCCCCGCCAGCCGTACACGTCGGCGACCAGCCGGAGGAGATCGTGCTTCGAGACGGGTTCCGCGGCGACGTGGTAAAGCCCGGTCAGGTCCTCGCGAGGCAGGATCACCTGGCGCAGCAGTCGGGCGAGCTCCACCGTCGTCACGCCGCTGTAGATGGCCCTGGTGAACCCAGGCACCTGGCCGTCCTGCGAGAGGAACCAGTCCAGCAGCGACCGCTTCGTGGTCAACTCGTGGCCGATGATCGACGTCCGCAGGGTGAGCGCGGGGGCGCTGGTCGTCTCGCCCAGCAGCTTGGACCGTCCGTAGAGGTCGGCCGGGTCCGGCCGGTCGTCCTCGACGTAACCGCCGCGATCGCCTGAGAAGACGCAGTCGGTGCTGACGTGGACCAGCCGGCTGCCGAGCCGGGCGCACGCGTCGGCGAGCAGGTGGGGCAAGAGGGCGTTGAGCATCACGGTGGGTACGGCGTCCTGCACGTCCGGGCGCTGCTTGATCACCCCGACGCCGTTGACGACCACGTCCGGCCGGACGCTGTCGAGTACCTGGCGCACCTGGTCGAACCGGGTGGCGTCGACGGCCGGGGTGATCCGGGCGAGCAGGCCGGCCGGGTAGAGGTGCCCCCGCCCCTCCATGCTCCGCGCGGCGCCGTACACGTCGAGTTCCGGATCCTCGCTCAACTCCCGGAGAAGAGCGTGGCCCAGCATCCCGGTGGCTCCGAGGACGAGGACGCGTCGGGTCATCGTGACTCCTTGTCCCGGCGGGCGGCGATCCTGGCCCGCCGTGCCGCATCGGTGAGCAGGTCGGCGAGGACCCGCACGTTGGTCGCTTCACTCAGGTGGGCCAGGTAGTGGCGGCGTCCGGCCCGTCCCATTGCCCGCAGCCGAGGCCGCGGGGTCTCCCGGGCCAGCCGGATGACCTCGGCCAGGCTCGCCGCGTTCTCGGGCGGGGCGTCGAAGCCTGCGCCGGCGTCCCGGATGATCCGGGCCGCATCGCCGGGCGCGCAGGCCAGCACGGGCTGGCCGCAGGCGAGGATCGACTGGACCTTGCTGGGCAGGGTGATCCGGAACAGCGGCTCGTCCGCCAGGGACACCAGATGCAGGTCGGCGGCGGCCATTCGAGCCGCCAGGCGGTCCGGCGGGACCGGGTCGAGGAAATGCACGTGACCCGGCCGAATCCGCGCCGCCCGGGTCGTCAGCGCATCCTTCTCCACCCCGTCGCCTACCAGGACCAGATGGACGTCCGGCAGGTCGGTCAGCCGGGCCATGGCCTCGATCACGACATCGATCCGCTGCGCCGGGCCGTGGTTGCCGGCGTACATGAGCACGAAGTCGTCGTCGCCCAGGCCGAGCCGGGTCCTTAGGCCCGGCTCGGGCTCGGTCGGCTGCATGACCTTCTCGTCGGCCCAGTTGTAGACCACCGAGACCTTCTCGGCGGGCACACCTCGCGCGATGATCATGTCCCGCAGCCCGGGGGCGGGAACGGTGACGTGGTCGGCCCAGCGGTAGGTCCGGTCCGTGAATCGGCCCAGGACCGCCTCGGCGAGGCGGCGCGCTGGCCCGTCGGTGAGGAATCCGGTGGCGAACACCGAGTCCGGCCAGAGGTCCAACACCATCGTCACGTACGGGGTGCCCCAGCGCCGCCGCGCCGCCATGGCCGCAGCGGTGGCGGTCACCGGCGAGGAATACACCAGGGCGACGTCGGCGTCGCGCAGGACGGACATGCCGAGCAGAGACGAGGATGCCGACCAGCTCAGGTAGTTGACGGCCCGGCCGAGCGCGGACCGGTCGTGGCTCGGGTAGAGCGGGGTGCGGACGATCCGCTTCCCGTCGCGCGCCTCGACTGTCCGGCGCCGGGCCGAGTACCCGTCGTACACGACGCCTTTCGGGTAGTTCGGCACTCCAGTGAGGACGTCGACGTCGAAGCCCTGCCGGTGCAGTGCGTCGGTGATGCCCTGGGCGAACGGTGCCGGCTCCGGGGGGAACCATTGGCTGACCAGCGCCACCCGGTCAGGTCGTCCACCACTTCCGGCCGGGGCCCTCACGCTGCGGTGGCGGCCGAGGCGGCGTCGTCGAGCTGTGCCCGGACCTCCGGCAGGGCCAGCAGTAGCGACTCGATTTCCGTAACCATGAGGCGCCGGGTGTTGTGCGAGTTGAAGTCGATCCGGTCGCTGCGGTCGACGTTCCCCTCCTCGAAGTAGAGGGCGTAGTTCAGGTCCCGGCTGTCCACCGGCACCCGGAGGAACTCGCCGAAGTCCTCGGCGCGGGACAGGTCCTCGCGGCTGGCCAGGGTCTCGTACAGCTTCTCGCCGTGCCGGATGCCGAGGACGTTGAACTTGGCGGGCACCCCGAACAGGTTGCACAACGCCGTGGCCAGGTCGCCGATCGTGCAGGCGTCGGCCTTGCGGATGAAGACGTCCCCCGGCTGGCCGTGCCGGAACGCGTGCTCCACCAACTCCACCGATTGCTCCAGCGACATGAGGAAGCGGGTCATCCTCGGCTCGGTCACCGTCAGCGGCATTCCCTTGCGGATCTGGTCGATGAACAGCGGGATCACGGAGCCGCGCGAGTACATGACGTTGCCGTAGCGCACGCAGCAGACTCGGGTCCGGGCCGCGGGGTTGTTGCGCGAGTGCGCCTGGGCGACCTTTTCCATCAGTGCCTTGGTCATGCCCATTGCGTTGACCGGGTAGACCGCCTTGTCGGTGCTCAGCAGCACCAGCGCCTCGACACCGTTGCGCTCGCAGGCGTCCACCACGTTGGCGCTGCCCAGCACGTTGGTCCGCAGCGCCTCGAGCGGGAAGAACTCGCAGGAGGGCACCTGCTTCAGGGCCGCGGCGTGGAAGACGAACTCGATGTCCCGGCTGGCCTTGGCCACCGAGTCGTAGTCGCGGACGTCGCCGACGTAGTAGCGGACCCGGTCATCCCCGAGTCGGTGTCGCATCGCGTCCTGCTTGGACTCGTCCCGGCTGAGAACGCGTACCTCGGCCGCTCCCGAATGCAGCAGTCGGGAAACCATCGTCTGGCCGAATGAGCCGGTGCCACCGGTGATCAGAAATCGTCGGCCCGAGAGCAAGGATGTCAACTTCTCCTCCTGTCTTCCCGGCCGGGCGTACGATGCCGGGTCGGGTCTCACCGAACCGGACGATACCGCCCAACAAGTGCAATACCCGGCATAAAACGGAAATCCCTTAGAGCGAATAAAGCGACAAAAATTCGCTCTTTATTGCCGTGACCGCCCAGCGATTCCATTCGTTGAGTGACGGATAGGAGAGCCGGCCCGTCGGCGGAGCCGGCCGGTGCGGAAGGTGCGGCGATGACGCGGGTAATGACAGTGGTGGGTACCCGTCCGGAAATCATTCGCCTCTCCCGGGTCATGGATCGGCTGGACCGGACCATGGAGCACGTCCTCGTCCACACCGGGCAGAACTGGGACCGCACCCTCTCCGACGTCTTCTTCGCAGAGTTGCGGCTCCGTGAACCGGACCGCTTCCTGAAGGTCGACACCACGTCGCTCGGCCGGGTCCTCGGTGGCGTACTGGTCGGAATGGAGGAGGCGATCCGGGACATGCGGCCGGATGCGCTACTCGTCCTCGGCGACACCAACAGCAGCATCGCGGCCGTCATGGCCCGTCGGATGCGCGTCCCCGTCTATCACATGGAGGCCGGCAACCGGTGCTTCGACCTCAACGTGCCGGAGGAGACCAACCGACGCCTGGTGGACCATGTCTCGGACTTCAACCTGGTCTACTCCGAGCACGCCCGGCGCAACCTTCTCGCCGAGGGGCTGCATCCGCGTCGGATCCTGCACACCGGCTCACCGATGCGTGAGGTCCTCGAGCACTATCGTGCCGACATCGAGTCGTCGACGGTCCTACGGCGACTGGGCCTCGAACCCGCGGGCTATTTCTTGGTCAGCGCCCACCGGGAGGAGAACGTCGACAGCCCCACCCGCCTGCGCCAGTTGCTCGACTGCCTCCGGGCGGTACGGCGGAGGTGGGAGTCGCCGGTCCTGGTCTCCACCCATCCGCGTACCCGCAAGCGGCTGGAGGCGCTGACCGGTGACGTCCTCGACCTCGACGGGATCGCCTTCCACGAGCCCTTCGGGCTCTTCGACTACGTGCACCTGCAGACTCGGGCGCGCTGCGTGCTGTCCGACAGCGGGACCATCAGCGAGGAGGCGGCCATCCTCGGCTTCCCGGCGGTGACGCTGCGGGACTCGATGGAACGGCCGGAGGCGCTCGACGTGGGCGGCATCATCATGACCGGCCTCGAGCCCGCCGGGGTGGTCGAAGCGGTACGCGTGGCGGTCGACCAGGTCGGGACCTCCGGGATGCCCTGCCCGGCGGACTACCAGGTGCCGGACACCTCGCGCCGGGTAGTGGACTTCATCCTCTCCACCGTTCGACGGCACCACGACTGGGCCGGTATCCGGCAGTAGGCGCGGTGCGGTGGTCAGCGCGCCGGTATGCCCTTGACCACCGCCCCCTCCGGTATGTCCCGGACGACGCACGCGCCGGCGCCGACGGTGCTGTCCCGGCCTACGCGCAGTCCCTGCAGCACGGCCGCCGTCGTGCCGATCAGCACCCCCTCGGCCAGCCGGCAGTCACCGGAGACGGCGGCGAGCGGGTTCACCGAGACGAAGTCCGCCAGGACCGAGTCATGGCCGACGGTCGAGTTCTGGTTGAGGTGCACGTGCCGGCCGATGGTGACGTTGGTGGTGACCCGCGCGCCGGGAAAGGCGACGAAGCCCGGTCCGAGTTCGGTGGCCGGCCCGATCGTCGCGGTCGGGTGGACCAGGCTGGCCGCCGGTATCCCGTACCGGTCGACGCGGGCGGCAACCGCCCGCCGGACCCGGGGGTCGCCGATCCCGATGACGTGGTGCGTGTCGGGGGGCGCGTCCCGTAGCCGGTCGGTCCCGCCGAGGTAGGGGACGTCCAGCCGCTGGACGCGTTTCAGGTTCTCCTCCGAGGGGCGGTCGTCGACGAACCCGAGCAGGTGCCACCCCGGCCCGGCCGGGTTGACGTTCACGTCCCGCGCGATGGTCAGGACCTCCCGGCCGTGTCCCCCGCAGCCGATGACCACCAGCGGTACGGTCACCGGGCCGCCCCGCCCGGCCGTCCGGTCAGGAAGTCGTCGATGGCACCGAGGACGCGGGTGATCTGCCGCTCGGTCAGCGCGCTGCCGCTGGGCAGGACCAGGCCGTCGGCGAAGAGCCCGTCGGCCACCCCGGTCAGCAGGCTCTCCGCCCCGGCGTACGCCGGTTGCCGGTGCATCGGCTTCCAGACCGGGCGGGTCTCGATGTCTCGCGCGGTGAGGTGCTCGGCCAGCTCGTCCGCCCGCCAGCCCGACCGCTCAGGATCCACGGTCAGCGCGGTGAGCCAGCAGTTGGAGCCGCCGTCGTCGGCACCGAGGAGCGTGACCCCCGGTACGGGCGCGAAGAGCTTCGCGTACCGGTCGCGGAGCTGCCGCCGGCGGGCGATCATCCCGTCGAGCCGGGCCAGCTGGGCACGGCCCAGCGCGGCGAGCAGGTTGCTCAACCGGTAGTTGTAGCCGGTCTCCCGGTGCTCGTAGTGCCGGGCCGGTTCCCGGGCCTGGGTGGACAGGTGCCGCGCCCGGGCGAGCAGCGCCAGGTCGTCGGAGACCAGCGTGCCGCCGCCCGAGGTCGTCATGATCTTGTTGCCGTTGAAGGAGAGCACCCCCGCCCGCCCGAAGGAGCCGGCCGCCCGGCCGCCATGCGTGGCGCCGAGCGCCTCCGCGGCGTCCTCGACCACGGGGACCTCGGCGGAGGCGCAGACGGGCAGCAGCGCGGTGTAGTCGGCGCAACTGCCGAAGAGGTCGACCGGGACGACCGCCCCGACCCGCTGCCCGCGGGCGCGGAGCCGGGCCAGCACCTCGGCGACGAGGGCGACGTCGACGTTGCCGCTCTGCGGGTCACAGTCCACGAAGACCGGTCGGGCTCCGGTGTACCGGACCGCGTTGGCCGTCGCGACGAACGTCAGCGTCGGCACGACCACCGCGTCTCCCGGTCCGACACCGACGCCGAGCAGCGCCAGATGCAGGGCGGCCGTGCCGGAGCTGACGGCGACCGCGCCCTGCGTGCCGGCCCGGAGCGCCAGCTCCCGCTCGAAGGCGTCGAGGTCGGGACCGACCGGCGCGACCCAGCCGGAACGCAGCGCCGCGATCAGGTACGACTCCTCGAGCGGCCCGACGTCGGGCGCTGACAGGTGGATGGTCATCGGTCACCTCCGGCCGGAGTCATACCGGCGCCCGGTCCCGGCCGCCGGTCTCGGCCAGGCTTCCCGTACCGAGGAACTCGGGTGCGGTCGCGGTGCCCGCCGCCGAGATCCCCTCGCGGCGCAGCACCGTCCGGACCGTGGCGCGGAGGATGGCGAGGTCGACCCGCAGGTTCCTGGTGTCCACGTACCGGACGTCGAGGTCCAGCTTCTCCTCCCAGCTCAGGCTGTTCCGGCCGGTCACCTGGGCCAGTCCCGTCACCCCGGGCCGTACCTCGTGACGGCGGGCCTGCCAGGGGGAGTAGCGGGGCAGGTACTCGGGCAGCAGGGGGCGTGGGCCCACCAGGCTCATGTCCCCGCGCAGCACGTTCCACAGGGTTGGCAGCTCGTCCAGACTGGTGGCTCGCAGGAAACGCCCCAGCGAGGTGAGTCGGTCGGCGTCCGTAACCAGACCGCGCCGCGGGTCGATCGGCAGCATCGAGCGGAACTTGACCAGCTCGAAGATGCTGCCGTCCCTGCCGACGCGGGCCTGACGGAACAGGACGGGCCGGCCGAGGCCGACGGCCACCACGAGCGCCACCACCGCCACCAGCGGAGCGGTGAGGACGAGTAGGAGCAACGCCGCCACCACGTCGAACGCGCGCTTCAGCCGCTCTGGCCGGGCCTCGACCACGGGACGGACCGGTGCCTCCAGCAGACCGGACATCGGCATCGTCGTCGCCACCTCCACGCATCTCGTCCGAACCGGGCATGCCAAAACGTTCTATCAGCCACAAAGGCCCCACAAGGGGAGAAACCTCCAATCGATCTCAGCCTCGGCTGGATCAACCGATCACCCCGGTCTGAGGACGCGGCCTCGCGCGACGGCATCCGGCCAGCCGCAGTAGAGTGGCTCGCCCTCCGTCGGCGAGAGGAGAGACGTGCTGCACCTGCGGGTGATCGCACCCCCGGACCAGTCGGACGCGGTCGCCGACCTGCTGGCGGCCGAACCCGGCGTCACCCACCTCGTGGTGCTGCCGGGCGCCGCCCGCCAGCCGGCCGGCGACTACCTCACCTGTGACGTGGTGCGGGAGAGCGCGGACGGCGTGCTGCGCAAGCACCAGGAGTTGGGCGTCGAGGCGCACGGGGCGATCGCCGCGGACGACGTGGAGCTGGTGCTGTCCGCGGCGGCGGAGAAGGCCGCGCGCGACGCGCCCGGGAACGGCGAGGACGCGGTGGTCTGGGACGAGATCGCCGCGAAGACCGGGGAGCAGATGGTGCTCACCGGCACCTTCCTCGCGCTGATCATCGTGGCCACCATGATCGCCGGCATCGGGGTGCTGCTGGACCAGCCGATCCTGATCGTCGGCGCGATGGTGGTCGGCCCCGAGTTCGGCCCGCTCGCGGCACTCTGCGTCGCCCTGCTCCGGCGGCAGCCGCAGGTCGTTGCCCGGTCGATCAAGGCCCTGGTGGTCGGTTTCCTGGCCGCGACGGCGGCCACCGTGCTGAGCACCTGGGCGCTCACCGCGGCCGGACTGGTCAGCCGCGACATGCTGCTGGCCGACCGGCCGTTGACCGACTTCATCTGGCGTCCCGACGCGCTCTCCTGGGTGGTCGGCGTGTTGGCCGGGATTGCCGGGATGCTCTCGCTGACCGCCAAGAAATCCGGCTCGCTGGTCGGGGTGCTGATCTCGGTGACCACCGTGCCGGCGGCGGCGAACGTCGCGGTCGCGGCGTCGTACGGGGTCTGGCCCGAGGCGGCCGGCTCCGCCCTCCAATTGGTGATCAATTTGGCCGCGATCGTGCTGGCCGGCCTGCTGACCCTGGTCGCCCAGCTGTGCTGGTGGCGGCGGGTGCGGCGGCGTACGGACCGGAGGATGCCCCGCCAGCGGGCCGACCGGGAGCCGGCGCGGGTCACCGCCAGTCGTCGCCCGCCTCAAGGCGCCGGCTGAGCAGCGCCGCCAGTGGCAGCGACTCGCCGTCCCGACCGCCCCGCCCGACCAGCAGCGGCGGCGGGGACGGCTCGGGCTCGGCCCCGAACAGCCGTGACCGCAGGCTGGCCGGCACGGTCAGCAGGTAGAAGTGTCCCTCAGTGTCGACCGCCCGGCTGCGGGCCCGGTCGACGTACCAGCCGGTGACGCGGGTGCGGTACCGGCTTCGCCCGTCGTAGGCGGTCACATTGAGCCGCTCGGTGCGCAGCCCGCGCCGGGTCGCCTCGGCCGCGAACCGGGCCACCAGCTCGGCCGCCTCCGCCTGCTCGGCGGCCCGCTGCCGGGCGTCAGCCTCCGCGTGCGCCCGCACCGCGTGGCGTCGCTGCTCCCGCCACCGCGGGCCGTCGTCGGTCACGCCCGCCACCGTACGCGGTTCCGCCCCGGCCGCCGTGCGCCGAGAGCGTTGGCCACCCCGGAGGCACCGCCGGCGTACGCGGTCCCGCCCCGGCGTCGGGGTTCGTCCGGTCGACGGCCCGCACTGTCAGCCCCGGGCTGGGCTCCACGGCCGCGCTGTCGAGCTGAGTCGTCCCCGACTGATCCGTTGACGACATCAGCTCGACAGCGTGCGACCGAGGGTCAGGCCAGGCCGGCGCGGCGCAGCGCGTCCGCCATGGCGTCGTTGGTCGGTGCGGCGGCACCGCTTCGGCCCTGCCGTTGCTGCGGCCCGCCCTGGGAGCCGCGGTCTCCGCGCGGCGCGCCGCCCTGGCCGCCACGGGGCGTGCCGCCCTGGCCGCCGCGCGGGCCGCTGTCCTGGCCGCCGCGCTCGCGCCGGCCGTCGGCCGGGCGGCCACCGCCGGTGGGCGCCTCGTCGTCCAGCCGCAGGGTCAGCGAGATCCGCTTGCGGGGCACGTCGACGTCGAGCACCTTGACCCGTACCACGTCGCCGGACTTGACCACGTCCCGCGGGTCCTTGACGAAGGTGTGGGACATCGCGGAGACGTGCACCAGGCCGTCCTGGTGCACGCCGACGTCGACGAACGCGCCGAACGCGGCCACGTTGGTGACCACGCCCTCCAGCACCATCCCGGGCGTCAGGTCGCTGATCTTCTCGACGCCCTCGACGAACGTCGCCGTCTTGAACTCCGGGCGCGGGTCGCGGCCCGGCTTCTCCAGCTCGGTCAGGATGTCGGTCACCGTGGGCAGGCCGAAGGTGTCGTCGACGAAATCGGTGACCTTGAGCCCGCGCAGGATCTTGCTCTGCCCGATCAGCGTGCGCAGGTCCTGGCCGGTGCGGGCGAGGATCCGTCGCACCACCGGGTACGCCTCGGGGTGCACGCTGGACGAGTCCAGCGGGTCGTCCCCGCCGGGGATACGCAGGAAGCCGGCGCACTGCTCGAACGCCTTCGGGCCGAGCCGGGGCACCTTCTTCAGGTCGGCGCGGGTCCGGAACGGCCCGTTGGCGTCCCGGTGCAGCACGATGTTCTCCGCCAGCCCGGCGCCGATCCCGGAGACCCGGGTGAGCAGGGGAGCGGAGGCGGTGTTGACGTCGACGCCGACGCCGTTGACGCAGTCCTCGACCACCGCGTCCAGTGAGCGGGACAGTTTCACCTCGGACAGGTCGTGCTGGTACTGCCCGACGCCGATCGAGCGCGGGTCGATCTTGACCAGCTCGGCGAGCGGGTCCTGGAGGCGGCGGGCGATGGACACCGCGCCGCGCAGCGACACGTCCAGCTCGGGCAGCTCCTGCGAGGCGTACGCGGAGGCGGAGTAGACCGACGCGCCGGCCTCGGAGACCACCACCTTGGTCAGCTTCAGCTCCGGGTGCCGCTTGATCAGGTCGCCGGCCAGCTTGTCGGTCTCCCGGCTGGCCGTGCCGTTGCCGATCGCGATCAGCTCGACCCGGTGCGCGGCGGCCAGCTTGGCCAGGATGTCGATCGACGCGTCCCACTGCCGGCGCGGCTCGTGCGGATAGATCGTGTGGGTGGCGACCACCTTGCCGGTGGCGTCCACCACGGCCACCTTCACACCGGTACGCAGACCCGGGTCCAGGCCCATCGTCGGCCGGGTGCCGGCGGGCGCGGCCAGCAGCAGGTCGCGCAGGTTGGTGGCGAACACCCGGACGGCCTCCTCCTCGGCCGCCTGCCAGAGCCGCATCCGCAGGTCCGCGCCGAGGTGGATGAGGACCCGCGTACGCCAGGCCCAGCGCACCGTGTCGGCCAGCCACTTGTCGGCCGGGCGCCCCTGGTCGCTGACGCCGAATCGGCCGGCGATCGCCGCCTCGTACCGGGTCGGGCCGGTGACCGCGGCGTCGGAGTCGCCCTCCGGCTCCGGGTCCATGGTCAGGTCGAGCATGCCCTCCTTCTCGCCCCGGAACATGGCGAGGATCCGGTGCGAGGGGAGCTTCGGGTACGGCTCGGCGAAGTCGAAGTAGTCGGCGAACTTGGCGCCGGCGGTCTCCTGGCCGTCGCGTACCCGGGCGACCAGCCGGCCCCGCGACCACATCTGCTCCCGGAGTGTGCCGATCAGGTCGGCGTCCTCGGCGAAGCGCTCGATGAGGATGGCTCGCGCGCCCTCCAGCGCCGCGTTCGGGTCGGCGACCCCCTTGTCCGCGTCGACGTATCCGGCGGCTGTCTCGCGCGGGTCCTGCGTCGGGTCGGCGAGCAGCGTGTCGGCGAGGGGCTCCAGCCCGGCCTCGCGGGCGATCTGCGCCCGGGTGCGCCGCTTCGGCTTGTACGGCAGGTAGATGTCCTCCAGCCGGGACTTCGAGTCGGCGGCCATGATCTGCGCCTCAAGGGCCTCGTCGAGCTTCCCCTGGGACCGGATCGACTCGAGGATCGCGGCGCGGCGCTCGTCCAGCTCGCGCAGGTAGCGCAGGCGCTCCTCCAGGGTGCGCAGCTGCGCGTCGTCGAGCAGGCCGGTGGCCTCCTTGCGGTAGCGGGCGATGAACGGCACGGTGGCGCCGCCGTCGAGCAGCTCCACGGCCGCCCGTACCTGACCTTCGGCGACGCCGAGTTCCTCGGCGATCCGCTGATGAACAGACTGGGTCACGATCTTGATCCGCCTTCTCGGGTGGGTTCCGTCGTGCATTCTGCCGCCCACCTCCGACGCCCCGCACCCCGGCGCGCTCATCGGCGTCGGTCCGCCGCCGATATCACCAAAACGGACATACGACACCATAAGTACCTCTAGTCTCCTGATCAGGTGATTCGTTCTTCCAACAGGAGCCCGGGTGAGTGCTGAGAAGCTGGTCGTCATTGGTCAGGGTTACGTCGGTCTGCCGCTGGCCATGCGGGCCGTCGAGGCGGGCCTGGACGTCGTCGGTCTGGACGTCGACTCCGACCGGGTCAAGCGGCTCGCCTCGGGAGAGTCGTTCGTGGAGGACATTCCGGCTGACCGGCTCGGCCGGGCGCTCGGCACCGGCCGCTACCGTCCGAGCACGGAGTACGCCGACGCCGAGGGGTTCGACGTCTGCGTGATCACCGTGCCGACCCCGCTCCGCGACGGCACCCCCGACCTCAGCTACGTGGAGCAGGCCGGCATCGGCATCGGCCCGCACGTGCGGCCGGGCTGCGCGGTGGTGCTGGAGTCGACCACGTACCCGGGCACCACCGAGGAACTGCTGCGTCCGCTCCTGGAGTCGGCCAGCGGATTGCGTAGTCCCGGCGACTTCCACCTCGGCTACAGCCCGGAGCGCATCGATCCGGGTAACCCGACCTGGCGGCTGGAGAACACGCCGAAGGTGGTTTCGGGGGTGGACCCGGCGGCGCTGGCCCGGGTGGACGAGTTCTACCGGCGCATCGTGGCGCGTACGGTGCCCGTGACCTCCACCCGGGTGGCCGAGCTGACCAAGCTGATCGAGAACACCTTCCGGCAGGTCAACATCGCTCTGATCAACGAGCTGACGATGCTCTCCCACCATCTGGGCATCGATGTCTGGCAGGCGATCGAGGCCGCCGAGACGAAGCCGTTCGGGTTCATGCCGTTCCGACCGGGGCCCGGTGTCGGGGGGCACTGCCTGCCGATCGACCCGTGCTACCTCTCCTGGCAGGTCAAGCGGCGGCTGGGCCGGCAGTTCCGTTTCATCGAGCTGGCGAACGACGTCAACCACGAGATGCCGGAGCATGTGACGCATCGGATCATGGCCGGACTCAACCGGACCGGCCGCGCCGTCAGCGGTGCCCGGCTGCTGCTGCTCGGCCTGGCGTACAAGAAGAACACCGGCGACATGCGCGACTCGCCCGCCGTGGAGGTGGCCCGGCAGCTGTGCGACCTCGGCGCCGAGGTCCGCGCCGCCGAGCCGTACGCCGAGCCGCACCACGTTCCCGGTGGAGTGCTGGTCGTGCAGCTGAGCGAGGCGGAGGTCGCCGCGGCCGACGCGGTGATCGTGGTCACGGACCACGACGTCTTCGACTACGACATGGTGACCCGTTGCGCACGCTATGTCTTCGACACCCGGAATCGGTGCTCCGGGCCGATGGTGGAGCGCCTGTAGCACAGGTCGGCCGGGTCCGACGCGTGGCGGCCACACCGCCGTCCGCTGCGCTACCGTGGGCGATCGTGGAGCAACCTGCCGATCCGCGGGCCCGACGGCTCTTCGGGGGCAGCGCCCGGGCGCTCGGCGACCTGGCCGCCAGCCCGTTCCGGGCCGACCGGGACCGGATCGTCGCGTCGCCGTTCTTCGCCCGGCTGGGCGGGGTGACGCAGGTGATCAGTCCGGGCGGGTCCGGGCTGCTGGTGCACAACCGGCTCACCCACAGCCTCAAGGTCGCCCAGGTGGCCCGGGCGATCGCCGAGCGGCTCACCGCCGAACCTGCACACCGCGACCTGCTGGAGAAGCTGGGCGGCTGCGATCCGGACGTGGTGGAGGCGGCAGCACTGGCCCACGATCTCGGCCACCCGCCCTTCGGGCACCTGGGGGAGCGGGTGCTGGACCGGCTGGCCCGCCAGCGGCTCGGGCTGCCCGACGGCTTCGAGGGCAACGCCCAGTCGTACCGGATCGTCACCAGCACCGAGATCCGCGGCGCGGCGACCACCGGGCTGGACCTGACCGCGGCGGTCCGGGCGGCGACACTGAAGTATCCGTGGACCCGCCTGGACCACCCGGACCCGCACCCACGGCACCTGGGCCCGGCGCCGCGCGGCGCGGCGGTCCCACCCGACGACCCGGAGAGCGGGTCGGCGAAGTTCGGTGCGTACCGGACCGAGCTGGACGACCTGCGGCAGGCCCGGGAGCCGTTCGCCGGGCGGATCCCGGACTGGCAGCAGACCCCGGAGGCGTCGGTGATGGACACCGCCGACGACATCGCGTACGCCATCCACGACGTGGAGGACTTCTACCGGGTCGGGGTGCTCCAGCAGGGCGCGGTGGCCGCCGAGCTGATGGCCTGGCAGCGGGAGAGCGGCCATTTCCGCTCCATCACCGATGCCGCACTGGCCGCCGCCGGCCGCCGCCCGGGGGAGGCCATCGAGCGGCTGCGGCGCCAGCTGCACCGTAAGGACGCCTGGATCGCCGACGACGAGGCGTTCGCCGCCGCGGTGGAACACGTCCGCGAGGAGCTGGTGGAGGGGCTGCTGGCGCTGCCGTTCGACGGCTCGATCGAGGCGGAGCAGTACGTGGCCCGCTTCTCCGCCCGCTGGTCCACCCGATTCGTCGAGGCGATCACGGTCACCCCGGAGCCGGACGTCCGCTCGGGCCACGTGCTGCTGGCCAAGGCGCAGTGGCACGAGGTACAGGTGCTCAAGTTCGTCCACCACCGGTTCGTGCTGGCCCGCCCCGACCTGGCCCTGCACCAGCGCGGCCAGGCGCGGCTGCTCGGCGCCCTGGTGGAGGCACTCTGGGAGTGGCTGCTCGACCCGGAGGAGGAGTCCCGGCTGCCGCGTCGCCTGCACGACCTCGTCGAGCTGGCCGAGGCGGAGCTGCATCCGCGTACGTCGGACCGGATCGGTCGGGCCCGCGGCCGGGCCATCATCGACTTCGTCGCCCAGCTCACCGACGGGCAGGCGGTGGCGATGCTGGACGCCCTCTCCGGCCGCTCCGGCGCACTCTGGACCGACGCCTTCGTCCTCTGAGTCAGGCGATGGCCTGCCACCAGCCGTCGACCGGCGGCGGGTCGTCCACCACCACCCGCTCGCCGGGGCGCGGCACCGCCAGCCGGACGTCCCGGGCCTTCGCCTCGGCCCAGAGCCGGTCCACCGGTTCGGACCAGCCGTGCAGGGCCAGGTTGAAGGTGGCCCAGTGCACCGGGATGAGCAGGTCGCCGCGTAGGTCGAGGTGGGCGGCGACCGCCTCCTCCGGGAACATGTGGATGCTCGGCCAGGCCCGGTCGTACGCCCCGATCTGCATCAGCGTGACGTCGAACGGGCCGTGCTCGGCACCGATCGGCGTGTAGCCGTCGAAGTAGCCGGAGTCGCCGGTGTAGAAGACCTTCCGGTGCGCCCCGGCCACCACCCAGGAGCTCCACAGGGTGCCGTCGCGGCGCAGGCCGCGCCCCGAGAAGTGCTGGGCGGCGGTGGCGGTGAGGGTCAGCGCGCCCACCCGGTGGCTCTCCGACCAGTCCAGTTCGACGATCCGTTCCTCCGGCACGCCCCAGCGGTCCAGGTGCGCGCCGACCCCGAGCGGGACGACGAACGGCGCGGACTGGTGGGCGAGCAGCCCGCGTACGGTCGCCAGGTCCAGGTGGTCGTAGTGGTCGTGCGAGATGAGGATCGCGTCGAGGCGGGGCAGTTCGTCGAGGCGTACCGGTGGCTCGTGGATGCGGCGCGGACCGATCAGGGGCGACGGGGAGCAGCGATCACTCCACACCGGGTCGACCAGCACCCGGTGCCCCTCGACCTCGATCAGGAGCGAGGCGTGGCCGTACCAGACGATGCCCAGCTCGCGGGCAGGGTCCGCCAGGGCCGGATCGGCCGGCCGCAGCAGCGGCACGTCGCTGCCGGGCCGCCGCTTCTGCTTGCCGAAGATCAGCTCCTTGAGCAGGTTGCGGCCGGGGTCGGCGACGATGGTGCGGGTGCTCGTCGGGTTGTGGAAGGTGCCGTCCCGGAACTGCGGGGAGCAGGCGGCTCGTGCCAACCGGGCGCCGGTGAGCCGGCCGCCGAGTTGTGCCGGCACGTCGCGGCCCACCCAGGCCAGCCCGGCCAGCGCCGCGACCCCGGCCGACTGCCACATCCGGCGGCTCAGTGCCCGCTCGACCGCCTGCTCCTCCGCTGCGCCCATCGCCGTCCCTCCGCCGTGTCCCACAGGCCACCATCACGGCCGCCAGGCCGCCGCCGAGTACACGGTAGCCACCGCGACGCCGGTTCGCCGCCGCGCTCAGCGCAGCCGCCGCAGCACTCGTCGCGTACCTGGGCCAGCGTGGCGGGGAGCGGGCTGCGAGGACCGGCTGGTGCCCGCCGGTACGTCCTCGGCCCGGAGTCGCGTTTTTTGTGCCAGGTCAGTGCCTTCATGCCTGAATGCCCCTCTCCTGTACCGCCAAACCGGTGCTACCCGGAGAGGAGGACTTGAACCGGACCGGTGGCGCCCGCGGCTCGGCCCCAGGAGTCCCGCTCCGGCCGCCACCCGGGTGTGGCTCAGGCGGGCTCCCGGCACCCCGAGGCGCGGTACGCCTGCCGGGGCATGACATCACAGCCGATTCAGCTCCAAAGGAGGTCGCTGACCATGCCGCCGGCCGGCCACGGCGCGACGTACCCGGAAACGGCCGACCGCCGCGCCCCGGTGCGGGGCACGGCGGTCGGTGGGGTCGGACGGCGGGCGTACCCGCCGCGGGCTCAGGAGCCCGGGGTGCCGGCGCGCTTCGACGTCGCCGTGAGGTAGTCCCGGTTGAGCCGGCCGATGGTGTTCAGCGGGATGCCCTTCGGGCAGGCCGTCGCGCACTCGCCGATGTTGGTGCAGCCGCCGAAGCCGGCCTCGTCGTGCGCGTCCACCATGCCGATCACCCGGGTGTGCCGCTCCGGCTGGCCCTGCGGCAGCAGCGAGAGCTGGGTGACCTTGGCGGCGGTGAACAGCATGCCGGAGCCGTTCGGGCAGGCCGCCACGCAGGCGCCGCAGCCGATGCAGGCGGCCGAGGAGAAGGCGGCGTCCGCGTTGGCCTTGGCCACCGGCACCGAGTGCGCCTCCGGGGCGCTGCCGGTCGGCGCGGTGATGTAACCACCGGCGGCGATGATCTTGTCGAAGGCGTTCCGGTTGACCACCAGGTCCTTGACGACCGGGAAGGCCCGGGCCCGCCACGGCTCGATGTCGATCGTGTCGCCGTCGGAGAACTGCCGCATGTGCAGCTGGCACGCGGTGGTGCCCCGCTGCGGCCCGTGCGCCTCGCCGTTGATCATGAGGCTGCACATGCCGCAGATGCCCTCGCGGCAGTCGTGGTCGAACGCGACCGGCTCCTCGCCCGAGAGGATCAGCCGCTCGTTGAGCACGTCGAGCATCTCCAGGAAGGACATGTCCGGCGACACGTCGTCGACCTGGTAGGTCACCATCCGACCCTTGTCCTCAGGGCCCTGCTGGCGCCAGATGCGCAGGGTCAGATTCACTTGTAGCTCCGCTGCGTGGGGTGGACGTATTCGAACTGCAGGTCTTCCTTGTGCAGCACGGGCTGGTCGCCGGTGTACTCCCAGGCCGCCACGTAGGCGAACCGGTCGTCGTCGCGCTGCGCCTCACCGTCGGGGGTCTGGTGCTCGGCCCGGAAGTGGCCGCCGCAGGACTCCTCGCGGTGCAGGGCGTCGATGCACATGAGCTCGGCCAGCTCGAAGAAGTCGGCCACCCGGCCGGCCTTCTCCAGCGACTGGTTGAGCCCCTCGCCGTCGCCCGGGACGCGGACCCGCTGCCAGAACTGCTCGCGCAGCGCGCGGATCTCGTCGATCGCCTTGCGCAGCCCGGCGTCGCTGCGCTCCATGCCGCAGTGCTCCCACATGATCTGGCCCAGCTCCCGGTGGAACGAGTCCACCGTCCGGTCGCCGTTGATGGAGAGCAGCTTCTGGATCCGCTCCTCGACGGCCGCCCGGGTCGCCATCACCTCGGGGTGGCTGGCGTCGACCTTCCCGAACGAGCCGGCGTTCGCCAGGTAGTTGGGCAGCGTGTTCGGCAGCACGAAGTAGCCGTCCGCCAGGCCCTGCATCAGCGCCGAGGCCCCGAGCCGGTTCGCGCCGTGGTCGGAGAAGTTCGCCTCACCGATCACGAACAGGCCCGGGATGGTCGACTGGAGGTCGTAGTCGACCCAGAGGCCACCCATCGTGTAGTGCACGGCGGGGTAGATCCGCATCGGGACCTCGTACGGGTCCTCGCCGGTGATCCGCTCGTACATCTCGAAGAGGTTGCCGTACTTGGCCTCGATGGCCTTGCGGCCCAGCCGGTTGATCGCGTCGGCGAAGTCCAGGTAGACGCCGAGCCGGGTCGGGCCGACGCCGCGCCCCTCGTCGCAGACGTTCTTCGCGGCGCGGGAGGCGATGTCCCGGGGGACCAGGTTGCCGAAGGAGGGGTAGATCCGCTCCAGGTAGTAGTCCCGCTCGTCCTCGGGGATGTCCTTCGGCTTGCGGTCGTCGCCCTTGGCCTTCGGCACCCACACCCGGCCGTCGTTGCGCAGCGACTCGCTCATCAGGGTCAGCTTCGACTGGTGGTCGCCGGAGACCGGGATGCAGGTCGGGTGGATCTGCGTGTAGCAGGGGTTGGCGAAGTGCGCGCCCTTGCGGTGCGCCCGCCAGGAGGCGGTGACGTTGCAGCCCTTGGCGTTGGTGGAGAGGTAGAAGACGTTGCCGTAGCCGCCCGAGGCGAGCACGACCGCGTCGGCCATCTCAGTGGTGATCTCACCGGTGACCAGGTCCCGCACCACGATGCCGCGCGCCCGGCCGTCGACGACGACCAGTTCGAGCATCTCGTGGCGGGCGTTCATCTCCACGTTGCCCAGGCCGATCTGCCGCTCCAGCGCCTGGTACGCGCCGAGCAGCAGCTGCTGGCCCGTCTGACCCCGGGCGTAGAAGGTGCGCTGTACCTGCGCGCCGCCGAAGGAGCGGGTGTCCAGCAGGCCGCCGTACTCGCGGGCGAACGGGACGCCCTGGGCGACGCACTGGTCGATGATGTTGACCGAGACCTCGGCCAGCCGGTGCACGTTCGACTCGCGGGAGCGGAAGTCGCCGCCCTTGACGGTGTCGTAGAAGAGCCGGTGCACCGAGTCGCCGTCGTTGCGGTAGTTCTTGGCGGCGTTGATGCCGCCCTGGGCGGCGATCGAGTGGGCCCGGCGCGGGCTGTCCTGGTAGCAGTAGGACTTGACGTGGTAGCCCTGCTCGGCCAGGGTCGCCGCGGCCGAGCCGCCGGCCAGGCCGGTGCCCACCACGATCACGGTCAGCTTCCGGCGGTTGGCCGGGTTGACCAGCTTCGCCTCGAAGCGGCGGCGCTCCCAGCGGGTCTCGATGGGGCCGTCCGGGGCCTTGGTGTCGGCGACCGGGTCGCCTTCGGTGTAGAGATCCATGTCAGGCCACCAATCCGGTGAGTACGGCGAACGGGACCACCAGGTAGCCGGCGATCAGCACGACGGCGAAGACCAGCGCGGCGGTCCGGGCCCGGCGCTCGCCCTTCGGGGTCTGCTGGCCGAGGCTGCGGAACGCGCTGAACGCGCCGTGGCGCAGGTGGAAGCCGAGCGTGACGAGGGCCAGGACGTAGAAGAGGGTGACGTACCAGCGCGACGGGGCGAAGTCGGCGACGACGTTGCCGTAGGGGTTGCTCGGGTCGCCCTGCGGGTTCAGGTGACCGGTGGTCAGGTCCAGGATGTGGTAGATCACGAAGAGCAGGATGATCACCCCACCCCAGCGCATCGTGCGGGCCGCGTAGTTCACGTGGATCTTGCGGCGGTGCGCGTACGGCACCGGGCGGGCGGCGTGGGCGCGCATCGACAGCACGGTGGCGGCGCCGATGTGGGCGAGTACGGCCACGGTCAGCACGGTGCGCTGGATCCACAGGTACCAGGTCGACGGCAGCAGCGGCGTCCCGATCTCGCGCAGCCAGTGCGCGTAGTGGTCGAACGAGGTCTCGCCCGTGAACACCTTCAGGTTGCCGAGCATGTGCGCGACGAGGAACAGCACAAGGAGAATGCCCGTCACCGCCATGACGGCCTTGAGGCCGACGTTGGAGCGGATGGGCGACCGAGTTTTCGTGATTACCACACGACCGACGCTAGGAGTAGTTTGATCAGTCGTCCAATGCATCGACCCCGCAGTCTTGATAGCCATAAGCTATCGAGATGCAGCTCCATCAGCTCCGATACTTCGTTGCGGTCGCAGAAGTACGACATTTCACCCAAGCGGCCGACTTGGTGGGCATCACCCAGCCGTCATTGAGTAAGCAAATTCACGCCCTGGAGGCCGACCTCGGGGCCCCCTTGTTCGAGCGGGTAAGGGGCAACATCGCCCTCACCGCGGCGGGCGAGGTGCTGCTCCCGTTGGCCAAGCGGATCCTCGCCGACGTCGATACCGCCACCCGGGAGGTGCAGGAGCTGGTCGGGCTGCGCCGCGGCCGGGTGCGGCTCGGCGCCACGCCCAGCCTGGCCACCTCGCTCGCCCCGCCGGTGCTTCGCCGGTTCCGCGACGCCCACCCCACCGTCGACCTCGAGGTGGAGGAGAGCGGCTCCCAGGACCTGGTCCGCGACCTGCTCCGCGGCGACCTCGACCTGGCCCTGATCATCATGCCGGCGGCGGGCACCGACCCCGGGCTACGCACCGACCCGATCCTGCGGGAGAGCCTGGTGGTCGCCTCGGTGGACCCGCTGCCCGGCGCCTCCGATACCGGCGAGCTGGGCATCACCGACCTGCGCGACCAGCCGCTGGTGATGTTCCGCGAGGGGTACGACCTGCGCGACGCCACCCTCCAGGCGTGCCGGGAGGCCGGCTTCGAGCCGCGCCTCTCGGTGGACGGCGGGGAGATGGACGCCGTGCTCAGCTTCGTCGAGGCGGGGCTCGGCGTCGCGCTGGTGCCCGGCATCGCGGTGGCCCGCCGGCCCGGCATCCGGGTCACCCGGCTCGCCCGGCCCGGCGTACGGCGCACCATCATGGTGGCCCGCCGCCGGGACGTGGTCCCCACCCACGCCGGCCGCGAACTGCGCCGCATCCTGCTCGAGTACGTCCACGACGCCACCGTCGGGAACGGACTCCCGCCCGGCGTCGAGCCCCTGCCGTGACTACAGCGTGTCTCAATAGTTTGTTGGGTCATGAGACACCGCCCTTCTCGGGCGTCCCTGCCGTCACGGATATTCGTGGCGACGGGGTTCCTCCGTCATCGGGGCTGGTTTCACCGGCGCGTGGGCGCCGGCCAGAGCCGTCCCCTCGGGAGGCGTTGGTGACCGGGCCTCGTACTTCGGGGTCCCGGGTCTGGGCATGGTGTTGCTCGGCCCAGACGGCGAGGTTGACCGCCGCGTTGACATCCCGATCCGCCGTATGCCCACACGTCTCGCAGCGGAAGATACGCACCGACAGGGGCAGGGCAGGGCCGACGGTGCGGCAGGCACTGCACATTCTGGTGGACGGATATCACCGAGGTGCCGCTGTGGCCTGCCCGCCCCGCCAGCGTTGTTTGTAGCCGATGATGCGGGCCAGGTCAGCCCAGCCGGCATCGGAGATGGCGGCGGCCAGACGCCGGTTACGCAGCATGCCGGCGGTGTGCAGGTCTTCCAGAGCCAGCCGGTCGTGGGTCTTGACCAGCCGGTTGGCGACCTTGTGCAGGAAGTGTCGACGGATGTTCGCGACACGATGGTGGGCGCGGCCCAGCCGGGCGACAGCCTCGGCCCGGTTGCGCGAGCCTCGCTGTTTGCGGCTGACCTGGCGGGATAGACGCCGTAGCCGGGGCAGGGCGTTCCGCAACGGCCGCGGCGCATCATCGACACGCGCCACCTGCCGGGCGGTGGTGTCGGCGGCCACGACGAGAGTGGCAAGACCGCGATCGACACCCACCCAACCACCGTCATCGGCGTTGGGGCGGGCCGGGTGTTGGTAGGCGGGGTGCAGGCCAGCCGCCTCCACTGTCACGGTGATGGTCCATCGGCTGGCCCGGCCAGAGACGGTGGCATACCGGATGTGGGCTCGGCCTGTGCGGATCATCCGCCGGAGCCGGCGGGTGTCCTCCTGCACCCTCAGGATCCCGGTCCTCGGCAGACAGACACTCCGAGGTCCCGTCGTCGGATCCCCCACCCGGATACTCGCCCGACCCGCCTTGGTTTTGCAGCGGATCCGGAACGACAGCCGGGTCCGGCCCTTGCGCTTGAATGTCGGGAACCCCACCCGACGGCCCGGCCGCTTCCCCCGCCGGGACTCGGCCCAGGCAGTCAAGCCACGACCCAAGTCGACAGCGGCTTCCTCACACACCTGCTGACACACCTGCGCCCGCCACGACAACCCCGTCACCACGACCTCAGCCGAACCAGCCGAGTCGACCACGAACCGGCGACCCGCCTGCACCGAACACTTCCAGGTGTTGAACGCGTTGATCAAGTCGAAGCCCGACCACGGCACCACCACCGACCCGCCCCGACGCTTCGCATCCAGGGCTTCCTTCACCAAAGCCAGACACTGGTTGAACGCGAACCGAGCCGCCCCCGCATGACGAGCCAACACCACCACCTGCGACGGCGACGGATCGACCGTGAACCGGAACGCAGTAAACCTCCCCACAACCCCACAGCATGCCCGCCACCTACGACAGTTCCGAAACACGCACTAGCTAGCGCCCCTCGGCCTCGTCCATCGCCCGGTAGATGCGCTGCTCAGAGACCGGATACGGGGTGCCGAGCGCCTGGGCGAACACGTTCACGCGCAGCTCCTCGATCATCCAGCGGATCTGCCGGACCGCCGCCGACTGCCGTCTCGCCGGCGGCAGGGCGTTCAGCATGTCCTGGTACTCCCGCTGCACCACGGCGATCCGGTCCTGCTGCTGCTTGTCCCGCTGCGGGTTCCCGGGCAGCCGGTCCAGCCGGCGCTCGATCGCGGTGAGGTAGCGCAGCAGGTCGGGCAGGCGGGCGTACCCGGCCTCGGTGATGAAGTTCTTGTGCACCAGGCCACCGAGCTGGTTGCGGATGTCGGCCAGGGCGGCCACCACGGCCAGGTTCTTCGTCGCGCCGAGCCGCTGCTCCACCGCGTACGCGGCGGCGAGCACCTGCCGGACCCGGCCCATCACCTCGACCACGGTGTCGACCAGGTCGGCGCGGACCTTGTCGCGCAGCGCGGCGAAGCCCTCGGCGTCCCAGGCCGGGCCGCCCGCGTCCGCCATCAGCCGGTCGATCGCCGCGCCGGTGGCGTCCTCGATCAGCGCCTGCACCCCGCCGTGCGGGTTGCGGGACAGCGCCAGCTTGGCCTCGTTGGAGAGACGCCCCTGGAGGAACTTCGCCGGGGACGGCAGGGTCAGCCGGAGCAGCCGGCGGGTACCCGCCCAGTGCGCCGCCTCCTGCTCGGCGGGGGAGTCGAGCACCTTCACCCCGACCGTTGCGCCCTCGTCGACCAGCGCCGGGTACGCGGTCACCGCGTATCCGGCGCGGACCTGCTCGATGGTGCGAGGAAGATCGTCGATGCTCCACTCACGAAGGCCCATCCGGGCGACGTCGGGCGCGGCGGCGGCGACGACCTGGCGTACCTCCTGGCGGAGCTGGCGTTGCAGGGCCGGCAGGTCCTTGCCCTCGGCGACCGGCTTGTCGTCCTCGCCGAGCACCCGGAAGGTGACCCGCAGGTGTGGCGGCAGCTTGTCCAGGTCCCAGGCCTGCGGCGGCACGGTCACCCCGGTCATCCGGCGCAGCTGCCGGGTGAGCGCGTCGAGCAGCGGCTCCTCGCCGGGGGTGATCGCGGCCAGGGTCGCCCGGGCGTAGTCGGGCACTGGGACGAAGTTGCGCCGGATCGCCTTGGGCAGCGAGCGGATCAGCGCGATCACCAGCTCCTCGCGCAGCCCGGGTACCTGCCAGTCGAAGCTCTCCGCCGGCACCTGGTTGAGCAGCGGCAGTGGGATGTCCACGGTGACGCCGTCGGTCGTGGTGCCCGGGTCGAAGGTGTAGGTCAGCGGCAGGGTGACCCCGTCGGCCCGCCACTCGTCCGGGTAGTCGGCCTCGTCCACCCTGCCGCGGCCGGAGTTGATCAGCAGCTCGCGGGTGAAGGTGAGCAGGTCGGGCCGCTCTGGGCGGGTCTTCTTCCACCACGAGTCGAAGTGCCGGCCGGAGACCACGTCGGCGGGGATCCGCTGGTCGTAGAACTGGAAGATCGTTTCGTCGTCGACCAGGATGTCCCGCCGCCGGGCCCGGCTCTCCAGCTCCTCCACCTCGGTGAGCAACTTCTGGTTGTCCCGCCAGAACTGGTGGTGGGTCTGCCAGTCGCCCTCGACCAGGGCGTGCCGGATGAACAGCTCCCGGCTCAACGCCGGGTCGATCCGGCCGAAGTTGACCTTGCGGGAGGTGACGATCGGGACGCCGTACAGGGTGATCTTCTCGTAGGCCATCACCGCGGCCTGCTTCTTCTCCCAGTGCGGCTCGCTGTAGCTGCGCTTGACCAGGTGCTGGGCGAGCGGCTCGACCCACTCGGGCTCGACCCGGCCGGCGACCCGGCCCCAGAGCCGGGAGGTCTCCACCAGCTCGGCGGCCATCACCCAGCGCGGCGGCTTCTTGAACAGCGCCGAGCCGGGGAAGATTGCGAACTTCGCCCCGCGCGCACCCAGGTACTCGTGCTTCTGGGCGTCCTTGAGCCCGATGTGGGACAGCAGTCCGGGCAGCAGCGACTGGTGCACCTTCGGGGTGTCGATCTCCTCCGGCAGATCCGCGCCGGCCCCGCGCCGGCCGCCGTCGGCCGCGGCGTCGATCGCGCCGCGCCGGCCCCGCCGCCCGTCGCCCTGCTCAGGCGTACGCAGCACCTGGCGCAGCTGGCTGACGATGTCCTGCCACTCCCGGACCCGCAGGTAGTTGAGGTATTCCGCCTTGCACATCCGCCGGAACGCGCTGGAGGACAGGGCGCGCTGCTGCTCGCGCAGGTACCGCCACAGGTTCAGGTACGCGACGAAGTCCGACTCCTTGTCGGCGAACCGGGCGTGCGCCTGGTCGGCCTGGGCCTGCTTCTCAGCCGGCCGCTCGCGCGGGTCCTGGATGGAGAGCGCCGCGGCGATCACGACCACCTCGGTGGCGCAGCCGTTCCGCTCGCCCTCCAGGACCATCCGGGCCAGCCGCGGGTCGACCGGGAGCTGGGCCAGCCGCCGGCCCAGCGGGGTGAGCCGATTCGCCGGGTCGGTCTCGTCCGGGTTCAGCGCGCCCAGCTCGTGCAGCAGGTTGACGCCGTCGGTGATGTTGCGCCGGTCCGGCGGGTCGATGAACGGGAACGCCGCGATGTCGCCGAGCCCGATCGAGGTCATCTGCAGGATGACCGAGGCCAGGTTGGTACGCAGGATCTCCGGGTCGGTGAACTCGGGTCGGGACTCGAAGTCCTGCTCGTCGTAGAGGCGGATGCAGATGCCGTCCGAGGTACGACCGCAGCGCCCCTTGCGCTGGTTGGCCGACGCCTGGGACACCGGCTCGATCGGCAGCCGCTGCACCTTGAGCCGGCTGGAGTAGCGGGAGATCCGAGCCGTGCCCGGGTCCACCACGTACTTGATGCCGGGTACGGTCAGCGAGGTCTCTGCGACGTTGGTGGCGAGCACCACCCGGCGCCCGGCGTGCGGGGCGAACACCCGGTGCTGCTCGGCGGTGGACAGCCGCGCGTACAGCGGGAGGATCTCGGTGCCCAGCAGCGACCGTTTCTTCTCCACCAGCTTGCCGAGCGCCTCCGCGGTGTCCCGGATCTCCCGCTCGCCGCTGAGGAAGACCAGGATGTCGCCGGGTCCCTCGGCGGCCAGTTCCTCGACCGCGTCGCCGATGGCCTGGATCTGGTCGCGGACGTTCTCCTCGTCGGCCTCGTTCTCCTCCTCGGCCTCGGTCACCTCGACCAGCGGCCGGTAGCGCACCTCGACCGGGTAGGTCCGGCCGGACACCTCGACGATGGGCGCGGGGTTGCCCTCGGCGTCGGCGAAGTGCTTGGCGAACCGGTCGGTCTCGATGGTCGCCGAGGTGATGACCACCTTCAGGTCGGGGCGGCGGGGGAGGAGCTGCCTGAGGTAGCCGAGGATGAAGTCGATGTTGAGGCTGCGTTCGTGCGCCTCGTCGATGATCAGCGTGTCGTACTGGCGCAGCATCCGGTCGGTCTGCAGCTCGGCCAGCAGGATGCCGTCGGTCATCAGCTTGACCAGGCTCTGCTCGCTGACCTGGTCGGTGAAGCGCACCTTGTAGCCGACCACGTCGCCCAGCTCGGTGCCGAGCTCCTCGGCGATCCGGTCCGCCACCGTACGCGCGGCGAGCCGGCGGGGCTGGGTGTGCCCGATCAGCCCGTTGATCCCGCGCCCCAGCTCCAGGCAGATCTTGGGCAGCTGGGTGGTCTTGCCGGAGCCGGTCTCGCCGGCCACGATCACCACCTGGTGGTCGCGGATGGCGGCGGCGATGTCGTCCTTGCGCTCGCTCACCGGCAGCTGTGCCGGATACGTGATCGCCGGCACCGCCGCCTTCCGGGCGGCCAGCCGCGCCTCGGCCCGGGTCACCTCGGCCGCGATCTCGGCGAGTGCCGACTCGCGCCGCTGCGGGTCGCGCAGCTTGCGGACCCCGTCGAGGCGCCGCTGGAGCCGGCGCTGGTCGCGGAACATCAGGGGGGAGAGACGGCGGTGCAGGTCGCGGGCGGTCTCGGGTGCGGCGGGTGCGGCTGGATTCTGCATGTCGTGGCCAAGGATAGGCAGCCGCGCGTCGGAGCGCGCCCGGGTTACCGCCCGACTAGAGTGGCCGCCGATCGAGTCGACGACGGGACGTGATGATCATGCGGGATACCGACCGGGCGCTGGTGCAGGCCGCCACAGCCGTGGCCAAGCTTCGCTGCCGCAGTGACAACCACACCGTCGCCGCCGCCGCGCGGACCACCGACGGCCGGCTGTTCACCGGTGTGAACGTCTACCACTTCACGGGAGGCCCGTGCGCCGAGTTGGTGGCGATCGGGGCCGCGGCCACCCAGGGCGCCGGCGATCTGGAGACCATCGTCGCGGTGGGTGACCGGGGTCGGGGCGTCATCCCGCCGTGCGGTCGTTGCCGGCAGGTGCTCTTCGACTACTTCCCGTCGATCAAGGTGATCGTCGGCCCGATGGACGCGCTGCGCGCGGTTCCGGTGGCCGACCTGCTGCCCGAGACGTACGTCTGGTCGGATCATCAGGTGGAGGTGCCGGCCGTGCCGCGTACCGGGGTGTGGCCGATGCCGGTGGTGCCGGGCAGCCGCCAGGCCGCGGAGGATTAGTCAGTCCCCGGAGGCCATCTCCAGCATGGATGTGGGCACCGGGACCGACTCGAACCGGAGCACGCCCTCCGGCACCTGCCAGCTCATCACCCTGGCGACCAGTTGTCCGGAGCTCACGGCCGGGTCGTTGGCGTAGAGCTCGCGGGCCATCTGCGGGTCCACCCCGAGCACGGCGAAGCCGCGGATCCGCTCGTCGTCGCCGCCGAGGAACGGGCCGGCGGCCAGCACGGCCCCCTGCTCCACCAGCCCGGCCTGGTGGGCCAGGTGCGCGTTCTGCAACCGGTCGGCCGCGTCCCTGGGCAGCTCGGGCGGGTCGTCGGGGCGCACCAGGAGGACCACGGTGTGCTGGTCGAATCGCATGTCCTCAGCGTAGGGGGCGAATGGGGCGAAAAGGGGTTAGCCCTGGGTTCGGGCTCGCAGGGCGCGGATCGACCAGTCGAGGACCGGCGCCAGGCTCTCGTCCGTCGACCCCAAGTTAGGCCTGCCTAACCTTATTCGCTAAGGTAAGGCGGACCTAACCTGAGAGGGCGGGAGTTTCGTGGCCACCGTCGCCGTCCGGCCCGCACGGGCCCACATCCACAGTCGCCGAGGCGTCCGGCGCCGCCTCGCGGTCACCCTGGCGGCGGCGCTCCTGCTCACCGTCGCGCTGCTGGCCAGCCTCGCGCTCGGCAGCCGCCCGCTCCCCGTCGACGCGGTGTGGGCCGCGCTCACCGCCCCGGACGGCGGCGACGCCAGCACGATCGTCCGCGAGCTGCGGCTGCCGCGTACCGCCCTGGGGTTGGTGGTCGGGCTCGCCCTGGCCGTCGCCGGGGTGCTCTTCCAGGCCGTCACCCGCAACCCCCTCGCCGAGCCGCGCATCCTCGGCGTCAGCGCCGGCGCGTCCGTCGGCGTGGTGCTGGCCATCGCCGTCTTCGGCATCGGCACCCTCACCGGGTACGTCTGGTTCGGCGTCGCCGGTGCGCTGCTGGCCGGCCTGCTGGTCTTCGCCGTCGCCCACCGCACCCGCGAGGGCGCCAGCCCGGTCACCCTCGCGCTGGTCGGCGCGGCCCTCGACGCCAGTCTCGGCGCCATCGTGTACGCGCTGCTCAGCATCGATGCGCGCACCTTCGAGGAATACCGGTTCTGGGTGGTCGGCGGCCTCACCGGCCGGGATGTCGGCGTCGCCGGGCAGGTGCTTCCGTTCGTCCTCGCCGGGGTGGCAATGGCTGCCCTGGTCGCCCGGGGCCTCGACGCGCTCGCCCTCGGCGACGACGTCGCCCGCGGCCTGGGCCACCGGATCGCCCTGGTCCGCCTCGGCGCCGGCATCGCCGGCGTGCTGCTCACCGGGGCCGCCGTGGCCGCCGCCGGGCCGATCGCCTTCGTCGGGCTGGCCGTGCCGCACCTGGCCCGGGCCCTGGTCGGTGCCGACCACCGGTGGGCCCTGCTGGTCGCCGGGCTGCTCGGGCCGGCCCTGCTGCTCGGCGCCGACATCGTCGGCCGGCTCGTCGCCCCGCCCAGCGAGATCCCGGCCGGCATCGTCACCGCGCTGCTCGGCGCCCCGCTGCTCGCCGTCCTGGTTCGCCGCGCCCGGACGGTGACCGTGTGACCCCGCCGGCCCCCTCCCTGGCGATCTTGCACGTCCGGCCCGAGCAGAGCGGGCACGTGCCTCGAATCACTGGTCCGAAGTGCAAGATCGCCGTGGTTGGCGGGGTCGCGTGAGTGCCGTTAGGGGGCTGGCGCTGCCGGGGCGGGTGGTGCTGCGGGTGGGGGCGGTGGCCGTGCAGGTCCGCCGCCGCCCGGTGCGCGTCGCCGCCGTCCTGCTCGTGCTGCTCGTCGCCGCCGTCGTGGTCGGCCTCTCGCTCGGCACCCCATACGTCGCCCCGGTCGACGTGCTGCGTGCGCTCTCCGGGGCCGGCACCCCGTACGACCTCGTGGTGCTGAACCTGCGACTGCCCCGCGCGGTGCTCGCGGCGCTGGCCGGGGCCGCCTTCGGCGTGGCCGGCACCCTGATCCAGAGCATCGCCCGCAACCCGCTGGCCAGCCCCGACGTCATCGGTGTCACCCAGGGCGCCGGGCTGGCTGCGACGCTGGCCCTCACCGGCGGCGCCGCCGCCATCCTGGTCGCGCCGGCCGCGCTGCTCGGCGGCCTGGTCGCGGCGGCCCTGGTGTTCGCCCTGGGGGCCCGGCACGGGCTGGCGGCGCAACGGTTCGTCCTCGCCGGGGTGGCGGTGGCGTTCGCCTTCCGCGCGCTCACCGAGGTGGTGATGCTCGCCGCCGACCCGATCGACGGGCTGCGCGCCCAGCTCTGGGTGATCGGCACCCTGGGCGGCAAGGGCTGGACCGAGGCGGCCTGGATCGGCGCCACCCTCGCCGTGCTGCTGCCCGTGCTCGCCTGGGCCGGTTGGGCGCTGCACAGCACCGCGCTGGACGACGACACCGCCCGGGGCGTCGGGCTGCGCCCGGTGGCCCGCCGGATCGGGCTGGCCGCCACCGGTGTGCTGGTCGCCGCCACCGTCACCGCCCAGATCGGCGCGGTGGACTTCGTCGCCCTGGTCGCCCCGCAGGTGGCTCGCCGGCTGGTCCGGGCGGAACGGCCACCGATGCTCTGCGCGGCGCTGCTCGGGGCGCTGCTGCTGGTGCTGGCCGACCTCGCCGGCCGCCGCCTGTTCGCCCCGGTCCAGCTCCCGGCCGGGGTGCTCACCGCCGCGATCGGTGGGCCGTACCTGATGTTCCTGCTGCTGCGTACCCGAGGGAGGCGGTCGTGACCGCGATGCTGTCCACCCGCGACCTGGTCGTCGGCTACGACGGCCGGACGGTCCTGGACGGGCTGGATCTCGACCTGCCCGCCGACGCGTTCACCGTCATCGTCGGCCCGAATGCTTGCGGCAAGTCCACCCTGCTGCGAGCCCTGGCCCGGCTGCTCACCCCGCGTCGCGGCAGCGTGCTGCTCGACGGCGCGGCGATCCGGGAGCTGCCCACCCGCGAAGTGGCCCGCCGCCTCGGCGTGCTGCCGCAGAGCCCGCTCGTACCGGAGGGGATCACCGTCGCGGACCTGGTCGGCCGGGGCCGGCAGCCGTACCAGCGCTGGTGGCGGCAGTGGTCGACGGAGGACGGCCGGGCCGTCGAGCGGGCCATGGCACTCGCCGACGTCGCCGGGCTCGCCGACCGGCCGGTGGACACCCTCTCCGGCGGGCAGCGGCAGCGGGTCTGGATCGCGATGACCCTGGCCCAGGACACCGAGGCGCTGCTGCTGGACGAGCCGACCACCTTCCTCGACCTCGCCCATCAGGTCGAGGTGCTGGACCTGCTGCACCGGCTGCGGGTCGAGCGCGGCCGGACCGTGGTCGCCGTGCTGCACGACCTCAACCAGGCCGCCCGGTACGCCGACCACCTGGTCGCCATGCGGGCCGGCGCGGTGGTCGCGGCCGGTCCGCCGCGCGAGATCCTCACCGCCGACCTGGTCCGGGAGGTCTTTGGGCTCGACTGCGTGGTCGTGCCCTGCCCGGTCACCGGCGCCCCGCTGGTGGTGCCCGCCCTCACCCAGGGCACGGCCCTTCCGCCCGCCAGCCCGGCTGCTGTTCCGGCCGCCGAACCGGCTGCTGTTCCGGCCGCCGATTCGGCTGTTCCGGCAGCCAGTCCGGCCGTCGTGTCGGCTCCGGCCGATTCCTCCGTCGGCGAGGCCTGAGCGCCCGTCGACCCGTACCGCACGAAAGGACCCTGATGCTTCGTCTCGCCGCCGCCCTCACCGCGGCCCTCGCCCTCGGCGTCGGCCTCACCGCCTGCGGGAAGAGCGACCCCGCACCCGGTACGGCCACCGGGGAGACCCGGGAGATCATCCACGCGATGGGCACCACCAGGGTGTCCGCCGAGCCGAAGCGCGTGGTGGTGCTCGACACCGACAAGATCGACACCGCGCTGTCGCTGGGGATCACCCCGGTCGGCGCGGCGACCGCCGGTGAGGCGAAGAGCTGGCCCACCTACTTCGGGGCGGAGAAGCTCGCCGGCATCAAGGAGGTCGGGGTGCTCACCGAGCCCGACCTGGAGGCGATCAACGCGCTCAAGCCCGACCTGATCCTCGGCAGCAGGTTCCGCCAGGAGAAGTTCTACGACGAGCTGTCCGCCATCGCGCCGACCGTCTTCACCGAGAAGGTGGGCGTCACCTGGAAGGAGAACTTCCTCCTCGACGGCCGGGCCCTCGGCCGGGAACAGCAGGCTCGAGACCTTCTCGCCTCCTACGAGAAGCGGGCGAAGGAGTTCGGCGCCTCGCTCGGCGATGCGGCCAGCCGGGAAATCTCCGTCGTGCGCTTCATCCCCGGCAACATCCGGGTGTACGGCCCCGAGTCGTTCTCCGGCATCGTCGTCGGTGACACCGGGCTGGGCCGCCCCGCACGGCAGCGCCTCGACGGCAAGGCGGACAAGCGCTTCGACCTGGTCAGCCCCGAGCGGGTCAACGAGGTGGACGGCGACATCATCTTCGTGACCGCGTACGGCGAGAAGGCCGCCGCCGAGCAGGCGAAGGTCACCGCCGGCAGCCTCTGGCAGGGCCTCTCCGCGGTCAAGGCGGGCAAGGCCCACGTCGTCTCCGACGAGACGTGGATGACCGGCATCGGCGTCACCGCCGCCACCAAGATCCTCGACGACCTGCAGAAGCACCTTGCCTCCTGATGCACCCCCACAAGATCGCGCTCGATCCAGGATGTAGTGGCCTCAGCGTCTCTGATTAGCTTAGCGATCCTGGGTCAGAATCAGTTTCCGGGATCGTTTCCCACCTGGGTGGGGAGGCGTGGGCGTGGAGATGGAATCCTGCGCCCAGTGCTGCTCCTCCCGGCTGGTGGCCGGTGGTGGGTGTGCTGATCGTGGTCACGTTCTGGTGCCGGTGGGCTGCGCGGGGCAGCCGGGTCCGGTCCGTTGGTGCGTGTCCCTCCGGACGCTTGCCCGCCTGACCGTGGGGTCGGGTGGGGGAGGGTGCCCTGCGTCGCCTGGGCGCGGGGCGTGGTGGCTGGTGCCGGGTGGGGCCGGTCTTCGACCGTTCCTCCCGACTGGCTGTGGTGGGGGTGACGACGGCTGCGGTTTCGAGCTGGTCCACGACCGTGCGGATCACCATGGCACCGCTGGTCTTGTCGATGACGGTCTTGGCCTGGTGGGTGAGGCCGCGGGCGGCGATGCGCCGCCACGCGCCGTGGTCGCGGTCGCCTTGCCAGCCGCAGGTTCGGTGGGGGCAGATGGCCCATTTCCAGCCCGCCACGGTCGGCTTGTCGGGGGCTTTGCAGTGTCGTAGCGGGGTGAGGCACTGTGGGCAGTGTTTGGAGGTGTTGCGGGCGGGGACGGTGACCACGGCGACACCCGCCTCGGCGGCGAGGTGCCGCATCCGGTCGACGATTTTTCCGCGGACCTGCTGGGACAGGCGGGTGTTCATGGTGTGGCCCATCCCCCGTGCTTCCATCGACCGCAGGTCTTCCACATAGATGACGCTCGCCCGGGCGGCGATCGCCTGGTCCACCGCCCAGCGGGCGGCAGCCCAGGCGAGCGCGTCGTTCAAGTTCGCACGGCGGGCGGACACATGGCGGATCTCGTCGCGTAGCAGCTCGTGTTTGCCGGCGAGGTTGTGCTGCTGGTCGCCGCCGGTGAGTCGTTGGTAGTGGTCGGCCTTGGCGTGCAGCCGCTCACCGTGGCGGCGCAGGCGGTGCTGCTTGGCCAGGACACCGGCGGCGCGGAACTGGCCGCCAGCCCCCAACGCGGTGATCCGACCGTCCTCGTGTAGTCGCAGGGCTCCGGCGGACAGCAGGGTGTTGAGGCCCCAGTCCACGCCAAGCGCCACCGTGTGACCGGTGCGCTTCGCTTTCCGCACCGGGTGCGTGTACGCCATGTCGGCGCGCACCTGCCGGCCGGTCAAGCGGAGGGTCGGTAGGTGCAGCAGCGCTGAGGCGGGCACCGTGGGCGGCAGACTGATCGGACAGGCCACCCACGTCCAATCCGAATACGAGCGCGGATCCGCACGCGTGGGCAACTGCACGCGCAGCAGCACCCTGCCCGGGTCGGTGTCGCAACGCTCGATCGTGGCCTGCTGCCGGTCACACGCAGCCAACAACAGCATCCGCGGAACCCTCGCAGCGCCTTCAAGCTCGAACACATCCACCGGCAGACGACCATTGACCTGGAGGAACGTGACGGCCTGCCGGGTCCGGCCCTTGATGACACTCGACGGCAGCCCCTCCCCGCCCGGGACCGCCGCACGCACCTGCCCCCACTCGACGGAGGTGCGTTTACGCGGATCGGACGGCCACGACGCCAAAATCCCGGCAGTCAGGTCAGCACGCCACTTCACCGAACGCAGGGCGCGTCCGGCCTGCTCCTGCGCCACCCGCACGACCCGGTCATTAACCCGCACACCCGCAGGCGTGGCGGTGGCCCAGCCCAGACGACGCAACGCCATCCACGCGTTCGACGGCAACCTCCGACCACCCGCATCCACCCCGGAAGCCAACACCCCCACATCCACACTGTTCCAGTGCTCGCTGATCAGGGCGCCCACCATGCCCGCCACCAGATCAGCACACCAGCCCACCCGCTCCGCCAGCACCGACCGGGACACAACGACGCCGGTCTCCTCGTCCACCCCCGCACGCAGCAGCGCGCGGGCACACGCCGTACGGGAGACCTCACCCTCGGCCAGCGGCAGCCTCCGACTCACCGGCCACCCCACGCCACCGGAACCTTCCCCGCACCAGCCCACAAACACAGCGCCACCGGCTGGAATCCACCCAAACGCTTCGCGGCCTTCCACAGCCGGAGAAATCCCACCCGAGAATTCTACGTCCACTGAGGATTCATAGCCAACCTCGTGAGCTGCGGGCCAGCAGGCCGTCGATGAGCACGACCGCCTCGACCACATCGAGCCATCGGGCCAGGTCCCAGCAGGTACGCGCTGGCGAGGTCGTCAGGATGCCGCCCCGGTCCAGGACGTCGCCAGGGTCCACCTCCGCACGGTGAACTCGCAGGCCGGTCACCGGCCCACGCCGCTTTGCGGTTCTGCCCGGCGTTGCCGAGGCGGAGATCGGTGCTCCGATCGCATCTGTGGCCGGTTCTGAACCGGGCGCGGACAGTTCGGCGGGCGGCTTGGGCATCAGCACGTCAACGGGTTCCTCGGGAGAGACCTGCCCGACATCGTAGAGGGCAGCGGCCGAACGGCCGGCGATGGCGGTGCCGCCGGGGACCAGCCAGCGGATCACAGCCCCGCAGCGGTCTCGACGGGTAACTCTCAGGTGCGCGTCCACGTAGACGTCGCGGAAGAGCGACCGCCACGCCGAGCTGCGGAGATCGTTGCGGGTCAGCAGACCACGGCTCACCGCGACGGAGCCACGAAAGATCCGACCGCGCAGTTGGGGCGGTCGCCGAGGAGCTTTGGGCATACGTTCACGCTGCCCGATCGCCTGCCCTCAGCACCGCCCCTGTGGATAACCCGGGATGCCGCTCGCCAAGATCGTGCTCAAACGCGGAAGTAGTGGCCTCCCGGGCGCGGGAGACCACTACTTCCTGGATCGAGCGCGATCTTGGCCGGGGCGGGCTCGTGCGCGGATCTTGAAGGGTGGGTGGGGGTTAGGCGGCGGTGGACCAGATGGCGCGGAAGGCGGCGGCCTCGCCGGCCAGCCACTGCTCGATTTGATCGGGCTTGACGTCGGCGGGCATGCGGTGGGTCAGGCCACGCCGGACGTCGACCAGGACCGGCTCGGCGTGTGGCAGGACCGCGTCCATGTGTCGGGCCATCAGGTGCAGGGTGGCCAGGGTCGCCTCCTCGCTCGGCGGGGCCTCGTCGAAGTGCAGGCGGACCGCCTCGGCGCGGCCGTCGGCGTACCGGATGCCGAACTGCGGGTTGATCTTGACGGGCAGGTCGCCCAGCATGGCCAGGGCGTCCCGGGCCTGGGCCAGGTCGACGCCGGCCGGCTCGCCGAGGGAGTGCAGCCAGGTGGTCGCGCCGGGCACGAGCGCCTCGTAGAGCGGGCGCCAGCGGGGCTTGACCAGATCGGCGACCTGGGCCAGGTGGGTGCCGCCGGTGTGGAAGGCGACGTCGGCCTTGAGCGCCTTGACGAACTGGCCGTGCGGGTTGAAGCCGTGCCGGCTCGCTCGCTGCTTGCGCAGGCCCCCGACGAAGGTGGCCTTGGTCGGCCCGGTGCGGTCCACGTACCGGGTGAAACCGAGGAGGGTGGCGTAGGGGGTGACGGGGGCGGTGGAGGTGGGCGTGGTCACGAGCATCCTCCCAGGTCAACGGCTTGATTAGTACATACATTCTAATCGACCGGACTGACATTGCCCAGGGTGCGAAAGGGGCCGCCCGGGCATCCCGGACAGCCCCTGGAAGAAATGCTCAGACGAGGATCACCGGGTTGGTGAGGGCCGCCATGTGCCCTCCGGGGTGGCGTACCTCGACCCGGACGAACATCGATTCCACCGCGCTGGCGTGCCAGGTCACGGCCGCCGGCTCGCCGCCGGCCAGCGACTCGCGATGCGCGGTGCCCCGGTCGGTGTGGAAGCTGACGGTGCCGCCGGGGACACCCGTCACGTCGACCCGGACCACGGCCGGTTCGGCCTCGGTCACCAGCCGCTCACCGATCCCAGCGCTGCGGTGACCGGCGGAGACGCTCAGCGAGAGCTCGATCTCGACCGATCCGGCGATCCAACTCCGGCCGGCACGGATGCCGGCGAGGACCGCGTCCACGCTCAGCTCCTCGGCGAGCACGACGGTGTGCGGTACGCCGAGCTGGCCCGCGAGGTGCGTGTCGCTGTTGCCCATCGCCGGCCGCCACCGTCCTCGGTGGATGTCGAAGGCCAGGGTTCGGCCCCATTCGGCCAGCGCTGCCTCGTTGTCGGCGTTCCACGGCAGGTCCGAGCGCCACTGTCCGTTCCACACCTCGACCACGTCGAATCCCTGGTACGGGTACATGAAGACGCCGGAGGGGTAGGGCGCCTGGGGGTGGGCCGCCACACCCAGCCCGCCGCCGCGATGCACCTGGTCCAGCTGCCGCCCGATCAGGTCGTCGCGGATGCCGTAGCGCCACTCGACCAGCTGCCCGGCGGGGATGCCGAGCGCCAGCCAGTGCCCGGTGCGGGTGGTGACCTCCTGGCCGAGGATCACCAGCAGGTCGTCCCCGGCCGGCTGGGCCCAGTCGGCGTGGGTATCGCACGTGTTGTGCTCGGTGACCGCGAGGAAATCCAGCCCTGCCGCACGGGCGGCCTCCACGAGCTGCGCCGGCGTCAGCTCCCCACCGGTCGAGCGCAACGAGTGCACGTGGCAGTCGCCGCGGTACCAGCCGAGCCCTCGGCCGGCTACCCGCCTCGGTGGGAACTCCGGCGAAGGGATCTCGTCGTCCGTGGCCATCCCGGCACGCTACCGAGGCGACCGCGGGCGGCGCTGCCCCACGACAGAGGGCAGCCCGCTACAGCTGCCCGACGGAGGTGACCCGCACGACGGCCGCGCCGACCTCGTCGGAGGCCGCGAGGTCGATCTCGGCGCTGATCCCCCAGTCGTGGTCGCCCTCCGGGTCGTCCAGGATCTGGCGTACGGTCCACTTCTCCCGGCCCTGCTCGATCATGAGCAGCGCCGGCCCGCGGGCGTCCGGCCCGACCCCGATCCCGTCGTACGACTCGAAGTACGGCTCCAGCGCGTCCGCCCACGCGTCGGCGGCCCAGCCGGAGGCGCCGTCGAGTTCGCCCAGCTCATCCCAGCGGCGCAGGGCGGCCAGTTCGACCCGGCGGAACAGCGCGTTGCGTACCAGGACCCGGAACGCCCGGGCGTTGCGGGTGACCGCCGGCGGCCGGTCGTCCAGCGACGCGGCGACCGCCTCGACGTCGGACGGGTTGCGCAGCCGCTCCCACTCGTCGATCAGGCTGGAGTCGACCTGGCGGACCAGCTCGCCCAGCCACTCGATGAGGTCGACCAGTTCCTCGGTCTTGGCGTCCCCGGGGACGGTCTGCCGCAGCGTCTTGTACGCGTCGGCGAGGTACCGCAGGACGAGGCCTTCGGACCGGGACAGGCCGTAGAACTGCACGTACTCCGGGAAGGTCATGGCCCGCTCGTACATGTCGCGGACGACCGACTTGGGGGAGAGCTGGTGGTCGGCGACCCACGGGTGGCCCTGCCGGTACATCTCGTACGCCGACTCCAGCAGCTCGGCGAGGGGCTTGGGCCAGGTCACCTCGTCGAGCAGTTCGAGGCGGGCCTCGTACTCGATGCCCTCGGCCTTCATCGCGGCGACCGCCTCGCCGCGGGCCTTGAACTGCTGGGCGGAGAGCACCTGGCGGGGGTCGTCGAGGATCGACTCGATCACCGACAGCGCGTCGAGGGCGTACGACGGGGACTCCCGGTCGAGCAGCTCGATGGCGGCCAGGGCGAGTGGTGACAGCGGCTGGTTGAGGGCGAAGTCGAGCTGTAGATCGACGGTGAGCCGCACCCGACGGCCCTGCTCGTCCGGCTCGGGCAGCTCCTCGACCACCCCGCCGGCCTTCAGTGCCCGGTAGATGGCGATGGCCCGGCGGATGTGCCGTCGCTGGGCGGCCCGGTCCTCGTGGTTGTCGGTGAGCAGGTGGCGCATCGAGGCGAACGCGTCACCGGGCCGGCCGATGACGTTGAGCAGCATCGAGTGGCTGACCTGGAAGCTGGAGGTCAGCGGTTCCGGGTCGGCCTCGACGAGCCGGTCGAAGGTGGGCTTGCCCCAGCCGACGGACCCCTCGGGGGGCTTCTTCCGTACGACCTTGCGGCGCTTCTTCGGGTCGTCGCCGGCCTTGGCGAGGGCCTTCTCGTTCTCGATGACGTGTTCGGGGGCCTGCACCACCACCCGGCCGAGGGTGTCGAAGCCGGCCCGCCCGGCCCGGCCGGCGATCTGGTGGAACTCGCGGGCCTTGAGCAGCCGGGTCCGCGTCCCGTCGTACTTCGACAGGCCGGTGAAGAGGACGGTGCGGATCGGGACGTTGATGCCGACGCCGAGGGTGTCGGTGCCGCAGATGACCTTGAGCAGTCCGGCCTGGGCCAGGGTCTCCACCAGGCGGCGATACTTGGGCAGCATGCCGGCGTGGTGCACGCCGATGCCGTGCCGGACCAGCCGGGACAGGGTCTTCCCGAAACCGGACGTGAAGCGGAAACCCCCGATCGCCTCCGCGATCATGTCCTTCTCGGCCCGGGTGCAGACGTTGACGCTCATCAGCGCCTGGGCACGTTCCAGCGCGGCGGCCTGGGTGAAGTGCACGACGTACACCGGGGCCTGCTTCGTCTCCAGCAGTTCCTCAAGCGTCTCGTGCAGCGGCGTCATCGCGTACGAGAAGAGGAGCGGGACCGGCCGCTCGGCCGAGCGGACGACGGCGGTCGGCCGCCCGGTACGCCGGGTCAGGTCGTCGACGAAGCGCGTGGTGTCGCCCAGCGTGGCGGACATCAGGATGAACTGCGCCTGCGGCAGCTCGATCAGCGGCACCTGCCACGCCCAGCCCCGGTCCGGCTCGGCGTAGAAGTGGAACTCGTCCATGATCACCTGGCCGACGTCGGCCCGGGCGCCCTCACGCAGGGCGAGGTTGGCCAGGATCTCAGCGGTGCAGCAGATGATCGGGGCGTCGGCGTTGACGCTGGCGTCGCCGGTGAGCATGCCGACGTTCTCCGCGCCGAAGACCTCGCAGAGCGCGAAGAACTTCTCCGACACGAGCGCCTTGATCGGCGCGGTGTAGAAGGTGGTGCGGTCGTCGGCCAGGGCGGCGAAGTGCGCGGCGATGGCGACCAGACTCTTGCCCGAGCCGGTCGGCGTGTTCATGATCACGTTCGCCCCGGAGACGATCTCGATGACCGCCTCCTCCTGGTGGGGGTAGAGGTCGAGGCCGCGCTCGGACGCCCAGCCGGCGAACGTGTCGAAGAGGGTGTCGGGGGTGGCGCTTGCGGGCAGCGCGGCGGTGAGGGTCATAGCCCGTCCATGGTGCCTGGATCATGACCCTCCGCGCCAACCGGGTTGCCCCGCCGGTGTTAATGCCGGTGTTAATAAGGGGCCCCTGTACCACGCCAGGCGTTAATAGGGGGCCCCTCCTTTCACGTGGATGAGGTCGAAGATGTCGCGGCCGGCGGTGAGGGCGCGGCGCTCGAACTTGGTCACCGGGCGGTGCGCCGGGCGGGGGGCGTAGTCGCCGTGCACGTCGACCAGCTCCGGGTCGGCGGTCAGCGTCTCCCGCATCGACGCGGCGTACTCGGCCCAGTCGGTGGCGCAGTGCAGCGTCCCGCCGGGTGCCAGCCGGGAGCGCAGCAGCGCCACGTGGGTCGGCTGGATGATCCGGCGCTTGTGATGGCGGGACTTCGGCCAGGGATCGGGGAAGAAGACGTGCACCGCGTCCAACGACCCCTCCGGCATCGCCCGGACCAGGTCCAACGCGTCGCCCTTGGCCACCCGGACGTTGGTCAGCCCGTCCCGGTCGACCAGGTCGAGCAGGTTGGCGATTCCGGGCGTATGCACCTCTACCGCCAGATAGTGTCGGTCCTGGTCGGCCGCCGCCATCGCGGCGGTGGCGTCGCCCATACCGGAACCGATCTCCAGCACCAGGGGGGCTCGCCGCCCGAACAGCGCTGCCGGATCGTATGGCCCGTCGAGGTCGGCGATGTCCAGACCGTACGCGGGCCAGAGCCGGGCCAGCGCCGCGCGCTGCCGGTCGGTCATCCGGCCGCGGCGCGGATGGAAGGTGCGGATGCGGGCGGCGTGGGCCGGCGGCGCGGCGTTCTGGTCGGTGGTGGTCACAGCGACCCGAGCGTACGCGACCACCGCCGCGGAACGGATGTGATGTGCGACCGAGGGTGAGAGGATTCATCCCGTTACGGCAGGACGGGTGGCCCAGAGCCCGGGAGGGGTCATGGTGTCAGTCACGCGACGCACGGCGCTGCTGATCGCGGCCGCCGCGTGCACCGCCCCGCTGCTCGCGGCGGGGCCGGCCCTGGCCGGCCCGACTGGCACCCGGCTGCCCGTCGCCGAGCCGGTTCCGGGTCCGTCGGATCAGGGCCAGCGGCCCGCTGACCTGATCTTTGTCGAGGTCACCCCGAGCACTGTGGAAGCCGGTTACCTGGTCGGCCTCCGGGCCAGCTGCCGGGACAATTCGGTGCCGGCGATCGTGGTCTCCGACGCCTTCGGCCGGGTCCAGGTGCAGCCGCAGCGCGGGCTGCTCACCGCCTCGCCGATGGTCGGTGAGCGCACCCGGCCCGGCAACTACCGGGTCAAGCTGGAGTGCCCGAGCGGGCAGACCGCCTCGACGATGCTGCAAATCGTCAAGGCGGTGAAGTCCAGCAGTGGGCCGGCGACCGGCTTCGCCAGCCGCGGGCCGGCGACCGGCTTCGGCGGGACGGCCGGGACCGGCTCCGGCAAACTCCTGGTGCCGTTCGGGCTGGCGCTGACCGTGGCCGGTGCCGTGGTCGGCGTGGCGGCGGCGCGTCGACCCCGTGCCGGCCGTGGCGCCGCCCCCCGCTGAACCCCGCCATGGTCGCCCAACCCGCCCCCCGAGCGCCCGCCGGAGCGCCCCGCGCCCAGCGACGCCGTCCCTGGTCGGTGCCGCTCGCCGTGGTGCTGGTGCTGGTCGGGGTCTTCGCCACCGGGGCCGGGCTGGGCCGGACCGCCGGGCCGTTCGACTGGGTGGAGGCGACGGGGTCGACGGCCGGCGGCGCCGAGCCGGCCCGGGCCCGTCAGCCGGCGAGCCGCCCGGTGAGCCTCTCCGTGCCGGCGATCGAGCTGACCGCGCCGATCACCCCGGTCGGCCAGGCCAAGGACGGCTCGGTGGACGTACCGCCGTTGAGCCAGCATGACCAGACCGGCTGGTACGACCGTGGCCCGGTCCCCGGGGAACCGGGCCGGGCCATCATCGTCGGGCACGTGGACACCAAGAGCGGGCCGGCGGTCTTCTACCGCCTGCGGGAGCTGAAGCCGGGCGACCGGATCGAGGTGACCCGGGCGGACCACAGCGTCGTGACCTTCAAGGTCGACACCGTCGAGTACTTCGACAAGGCCAAGCTCCCCGCCGACCGGGTGTACGGCAACGACGGCCCGCCCGGGCTGCGCCTGATCACCTGCGGCGGCGAGTGGGTCGGCGGGCGGACCGGCTACGAGGACAACGTGATCGCCTTCGCGTCGCTGGCCGACACCCCTGAACCGTGACCAGCTCAGCCGCAGGCGACCAGCAGGGAACGCGGTCGGCCGAGGAAGCGGGGTCGCACCGGGCGATGATCAGATCCTCCTCGCGGGTCTGCTCATCGATCCTTCTCGGTGCGCCCCCGCTCCATCTTGGGTCCAGGGCTCAAAGACTAGGCACTAGTTGTACTTGATAGTGCCCTCCAGGGCATCTTCGGCCGTCAAGATGTCGGTGAAGTAGTCGTAGCAGTGACCACTGGTGTTGTCGGTGCCACCACTGAGGATGCCCCTGGCGGTGATCGAACCGTCGCTCTTGATGTTGTAGATCGGCGCGCCCGAATCGCCGCTCCGGGTGCAGTTGCCGTAGCGGTATCCCTTGTTGGCGTTGCGCAGGACCGCGCCGTCCGTGTACTTCACGGTTATGCGCGTGGCGATCACCTTGAAGCCGCACATTTCGCCGGTAACTTGGCCGCTGACGCAGTAGGTTTCCCCATTCTGGGAGCGCCGCTTCAACTTGCCGGTAACTGGCCGTGAGGTGGTGGACGTAGGCCCGCCGCTGTAGACGCGACCGCGAGACGTCGAGGTCAGCCTGATGCTGGACGCGTCACCCGAGTAGTAGTTATGGCGGGGGAGGAGCTTCACCGAGCCGGTCGTGTTGTTCCAGTTATCGACCACGACGGTACCGAGGGTCCCGGTCGGGTTGTACGCCTTACCGTTCAACGAGGTGCAGTGGCCGGCCGTGAGAAGGGAGTCATGACCCCCATGGGTCCAGGCGAAGGCGATCGTGCATGAGCCGACCGAGGTGTAGAAGTACGCCCCGCCGTAGTAACCCGGTGGGGGGTCGCTGTGCCGCCCCCACTTCAGTTCCGGCAGCGTCATCCCCGGCACCAACTGGAGGGCGACCCGGGTGGCGCCGTAGCGGGTGGCCAACGCCTCGCGCATTTCCTGCGTTACCGTCGCCGCCTCGATGATGACCCGGTTGTTCACCGGGTCAATCGCGGCCGTGCGCAGGTTGCTCGCGCCGGCCAACTGGTCGTCGCCGAGGTCGAGCACCTCGTCCTGAGTGGCGACCAGTTGGTCCACCGTGTACGGCACCACCTCGACGATTGGCTCGATGATGACCTCGGCCTTCATCGGGGTGAAGGTTACGGGCGCCGGGCTTGCCGGGGCGGCCGGGGGAGTGCCCTTGTCTTCCTGCGTGCTGGGGGTGTCTGGATCGTCCGTGATCGTTCCGGTGGACGTCGGCGTGACGACCATGTCGGCAGACGCGGCGGCAAGCGTCTGCTCCGAAGCGGTCTCAGACACCGGCACCATGAGCTGACGGTTCAGCACATAGGGCATCGAATATTCGGTTGGGTTCGCGTACGCCCGTTCCACCGCGATCTCCAGGGCCTCGGCGTAGCCGGACAGGAGCGTTTCGTCGGTTGTCGGCGGGGTGGTCGTCACGGCCACCGCGGTGCTGGTGGCTGGCTGATCCGTGGTGATCTCGGCCTGGGCGGGCGAGGGGAGCCAAACGGCTCCGGCGACGGCTGTGAGAGTGAGGGCGAGCCCTCGGGTGGTAACTTTCCTCATCCGGCCATGATCAACGTCCTAAGTGGATCGGTCAAGCGTGGCTCCGCCTTGCCGACACCCGCGAACGCATGATTCAGTTCTCAGTCCTTGCCGGGCACCTGCTGGACCACCTCGAACTCCAGCAGTGTGGCCCCGATGGTGACCGGCTTGCGTGGCTCGCCGCCCTCGCCGCCCTCGCCGCCCTCGCCGCCGGCGTGCGCGGCGCGGGACGGCCCCTGCGCCCACGCCTGGTAGGCCTCCTCCGAATCCCACTTCGTATAGACGAAGTAGCGGTTCTCTCCGGCGACCGGGCGGAGCAGCTCGAAGCCGAGGAAGCCGGGCGAGTTCTCCACCGCGCCGGCCCGGGCGGCGAACCGCTTCTCCAGCTCCTCGCCGGCACCCGGCGGGACGTCGATCGCGTTGATCTTCACCACTGCCATGGCTCCCACCCTACTTTTCAGAACGCCTCGACGACCGGCACCAGGTCGGCGTCCACCACGATCGGGGCGTGGTCCGAGGGGGCCTTGCCCTTGCGCGCCTCCCGGTCCACGTACGCGGAGCGGACCGCGCGGGCGAACGGCGCGGAGGCGTACACCAGGTCGATCCGCATGCCCTTGTTCTGGTGGAACATGCCGGCCCGGTAGTCCCAGTACGTGTAGGGGTGCGGGCCCTTCATCGGGGTGGGCACGACATCGCTGAGCCCGAGGTCGCGCAGTGCGGCCAGGGCAGCCCGCTCGGCCGGGGTGACGTGGGTGGAGGTGACGAAGAGCGCCGGGTCCCAGACGTCGGCGTCGGTCGGGGCGACGTTGAAGTCCCCGCAGACCGCGAGCGGCGACCCGGCGACCAGTTCCGGCTCCAGCGCGTCGCGCAGCGCCGCCAGCCAGGCGAGCTTGTACGCGTAGTGCGGGTCGTCGGGGGAGCGGCCGTTCGGCACGTACACCGACCAGACCCGCAGCCCGTCGCAGGTGGCCGAGAGCGCCCGCGCCTCGGGCAGGGGGAAGCCCGGCTCGCCGGGGAAGCCGACCGCCACGTCGGCCAGCCCGACCCGGGACAGCACAGCCACCCCGTTCCACCGGCCGTCGCTGTGGCTGGCCGCCTCGTAGCCGAGGGCGCCCACCTCGGCGACCGGGAACGCCCCGTCGGGGCATTTGGTCTCCTGCAGGCAGACGACGTCGGGCTTCGTGGTGGCCAGCCAGTCCAGCAGCCGGGGCAGGCGGGCCTTCACCGAGTTGACGTTCCACGTCGCCAGGCGCATGTCCCCAGCCTGCCCCATCGCCGGCCGCCCCGCCGGTCCGGCGTCCCGGAGTGTCGCGCGGTCGGCGAGCCGGGGCGGTGCCTCCCGCGAGGCGGTCAGCGCTCGGGGGTGTCGCCAGGATGGGGCTGCTCGGCGAGGAAGCGTTCCAGCTCGGCGCCCAGCTCGTCGGCGGTGGGCAGGGGGCCGGTCTCGTTGGCGAGCAGGTTCTTCTCGCCGCGTCCGCGGGCGAACGCGTCGTACTGCTCCTCCAGGGCCTGCACCAGGTTGGCCGCCTCCTCGGTCTGGGCGACCTGGCGGTCGATCTCGACCCGGACCACCTCGGCGGCCGAGCGCAGCCCGTCGCGGGGCAGCAGCAGGCCGGTGCTGCGGGACACCGCGGCGAGCAGCGCCTCGGCGGCGGCCGGGTACTCGGTCTGGGCGACGTAGTGCGGCACGTGCGCGGCGAAGCCGAGGGCGTCGCGACCCTGCTCGCCGAGGCGGTACTCCAGCAGGTGGCCGACGCTGCCCGGTACCTGGACCCGCTGGAGCCACGGCTCGTGCCCGGCGATCAGCTCGCGACGGGTCGCGTGCGCGGTGACGCCGCTGGGTCGGGTGTGCGGCACCGCCATCGGGATCGAGTTGAGGCCGACGGTGAGTCGGACGCCGAGCCGGGTGGCCAGGCCGGCGACCGCCGCCACGAAGCGTTCCCACTGCAGGTCCGGCTCCGGACCGGTGAGCAGCAGGAACGGGTTCTCGTCGTCGTCGCGCAGCAGGTGCAGCTCCAGCGCCGGGGCGTCGTAGTCGGCCCAGTGGTCCTCGACGAAGGTCATCACTGGCCGCCGGGAGCGGTAGTCGAAGAGCTGATCGACGTCGAAGCGGGCGATCAGCCGGGCTTCGAGGGAGGTGAGCAGCTGCTCCCGGGCCAGCCGGGTGGCGTTGCCGGCGTCGACGAAGCCGGTGAGCGCCTGGATCAGCACCGGTTGGCCGAGGCCGGGCAGATCGTCGGTGAGTTCGTAGAGCTCGTGTGGGTCGAGCACCGGTGGAGACCTCCCTGGGACGCGCGTACGGGGCCGGGCCGTGCCGGCACGGCCGCCCCGTCCGGGCCAACGTACCGGCCGTCGTGGTCCATTCCGTTACGGGCTGGACGATGATCACGATTCGGCCACGCCGGCATGCCGGGCGGCCCGAAAACGCTGATCTTGCTCGTTCATCCACCAATAGGGCGATGTCGGCATTCGGCCGAAAGTATGAGTTAGTCGATCATCGACTGACGTCTGGGCGGCTGCGAGGTTTCTGCCCCGAGGGGTGCGCCTCGGTAGGGACCGGAGGTTCGACCGCTTCGCGAGGACTCATCCACATGGCCCCAGGCTGTGGCGCGGCATCCGATCTGGAAGGCAAAGACTGTGGCCAGGGTCACGTGATCACCCTCTTTTGCGGGGGTTTCTCCCGCTTAGCCTCGTCGAATGCGTGACGACGGCACCCTCGACGACCATTCCGGCCACGGCGGATCGGCTGACCGTTCGGACGATGTTTCCTCCACCGTTCGGTCAACCGGTCTCCCGGAGCCGGCCAACCCCCAACCCCTCTCCCCCGAATCCCGCCCTACCCGTGTCGGCGACCGCGTAAACCCCCGCGCTGCCCGGTCCGGTCGCGCCCGGCTGGCGGTCGCCGCCAGCGCGGTCTGCTGCCTCGGCCTGATCGGGTTCAGCCAGGTCGGCGCCGGCGCGATCAGCGACTTGGTGGCCCCAGTGTCGGCACAGGAGATCGCCCAGCGGACGGCCGCCGACGCCGCCTCCCGCGGCATGGCCCGGCAGGCACCCATCCCGGCCATTCCGTCCGCCGACCCCACCGACACCCCGACCGCCGACCCGGTCGTCACCTCGTCCCCGACGGCGCAACCCACACCGACCGCCAAGCCCAAGCCCAAGCCGAAGCCCAAACCGAAGCCCAAACCCAAACCGAAGCCCAAGCCGACGCGGATCGCCCCGGTGGCCGGGCTCGACCAGGACCAGATGGACAACGCCACGACGATCGTGCGGACCGGCCGGGCCATGGGTGTGCCGCGCCGCGGCCTGATCATCGCGGTGGCCACCGCGATGCAGGAGAGCGAACTCTACAACTACGCCAGCGGCGTCCTGACCGAGTCGCTGAACTACCCGCACCAGGCCGTCGGCTGGGACCACGACTCGGTCGGGCTGTTCCAGCAGCGCCCGAGCAGCGGCTGGGGCGAGGTGGGCGACCTGATGCGGCCCGCGTACGCCACCCAGCAGTTCCTCAACGCCCTGCTGCAGATCCCCGGCTGGGATTACATGGCGCTCACCGATGCCGCCCAGGCCGTGCAGGTCTCCGCGTTCCCCTGGGCGTACGCCCAGCACGAGGACCGGGCCACCCAGGTCGTCGACGCGATCCTCGGCTGACCACGACGGGCCTGGCGGCCGCTGTGGAACCGTGGCCCGGCCGGACCGATGGCGGTCCGGTCGGGGCCCAACCGGGGTGGTCAGTCGGTGGCCCAGCCGGCGGCGGCCCAGGTCACCTCGGCGAGCCGGTTCTGGCCCGCGGCGTCGGGGTGGAACCAGTCGAGCGAGTTCACCTCGTCCAGGCTGAACCGGGCCCGGTGCGCCGCGCCGCCGTCCCAGCGGCACCGTGATCCGTACGCCCGGCAGGCGGCGCGGAGCTGGTCGTCGTAGTCGTCGATCCGCTCCCGGAACCGGGCCCGCCGGGCCACGTCGGCCGGCGCGGTCGAGGTCGCGTCGGCCAGCAGGGCCGGGCAGACGCCGTGCGACCAGGCGCGTACCGCACGGGGCTCGGTGTGCCCGAGCTCCCAGAGCCGGTACAGGTCGGGAATGCTCACCACCAGCACCCGGGCCTTCGGCCGGCCCTCCCGCAGCATCCGCAGGCCGGCGTCGACCTGCTTCCGGAACGTGGCCACCGAGGTCATCGCGTCGACGTCGGCGCGGCAGGCGTCGTTCGCGCCGATCAGCACCGTGACGTAGTCCGCCTTGTCGCGTACCGCCGCGCGGGCCTGCTCGGCGAGGCCGACCGCGCGGGCTCCCGGCGTCGCCCGGTCGTACGCCCGCAGCCCCGGCGCGCGCTCGCGCAGCCGGCGGTAGTGGCTGCGGACCCGGGTGCCGTTCCCGGTCGACCAGGAGTTGCGCTCGCAACTCACCAGCACCAGGCAGGAACCGAAGCCGGTGGTGATCGAATCGCCCAGCGCGGTCATCACGGCCGGGCTGCCGGGGCGCGCGGAGCCCGACGGCCGGGGAGTCGCCGAGCCCGAGGGCCGGGGGGTTCCCGAGCCGGCGCCGTCACAGGCCAGCGCGACCAGCGCCGCCAGGCAGGCCAGCGCGGCGACACCACGTCGAGGCATCCCGCCCTCCCGTCCGCCGACGAAACGGCACGCCGACCCTACGCACACCGACCGTGCCGGCAGAAACCTCCTGTCACCTATCCGCCATAGACAACCATCGTTAACGCTTGCGTGCTAAGGCGTGTCCCTGGATCTTGGCGGGCGAAGTTCCGGGAGACAGACCCTAGGCGCAGGGGGTGGGTGGGGTCGGTTAGGGCGGTCGCTGCGGGGGTAGCCCGAAGGAATGACGCGATCACAGCCCCGCCGTGCCCGTGGCACGGTCGGCCACGCGTACAGCGCGCTGAACCTGCGGCTCGCGCTCGCCCTCTTCGGGCTGGTCACCATGACCGGCGTCGCGGTGGTCGCCTTCGCGGCGCACGTGATCTGGCTGGGCGTGGTCTGCGTGATCCTCGCCGTGGTGGCCGTGGTCGACCTGATCATCATCCAGCGCCGCCGCGCCGCCCGCCACCGGGAGGAGCCGGGCGCGCGGCACTCACTGTTCGAGTGACAGGAGTACGACATGTCCATCGCCACCACCAATCCCGCCACCGGACAGGTACTCAAGACGTACGACCCGATGTCGGACGAGCAGATCGACGCCGCCATCGAGCGGGCCGACCTGGCTTTCCGGCAGTTGCACGGCACCACCATCGCGCAGCGCGGCCGGTGGCTCATCGCGGCGGCCGACCTGCTGGAGGCCGAGCGGGACGAGACCGCCCGAATGATGACCACCGAGATGGGCAAGACGTACGCGGCGGCGAAGGCCGAGGTGACCAAGTGCGCCACGGCCTGCCGCTTCTACGCCGCCAAAGCCCCGGAGATGCTCGCCGACGAGCCGGCAGACGCCGGCGCGGTCAAGGCGAAGCGAGCGTTCGTCCGCCACCAGCCGATCGGGCCGGTGCTCGCGGTGATGCCGTGGAACTTTCCGCTCTGGCAGGTCATGCGTTTCGCCGCGCCCGCCCTGATGGCCGGCAACACCGGCCTGCTCAAGCACGCCTCCAACGTGCCGCAGGCCGCCCTCTACCTGGAGGAACTGTTTCGCCGGGCGGGTTTTCCCGAGGGCGCGTTCACCACGCTGCTGGTGGGCTCGGAGGCCGTCGACCGGATTCTCAGCGACCCGCGGGTCCGCGCGGCCACCCTCACCGGCAGCGAGGTCGCCGGCCGCTCGATCGCCCAGATCGCCGGCCGGGAACTGAAGAAGACCGTGCTGGAACTGGGCGGCAGCGACCCCTTCGTGGTGATGCCCTCGGCCGACCTGGACCGGGCCGCCGAGGTTGCCACCACCGCCCGCTGCCAGAACAACGGCCAGTCCTGCATCGCCGCCAAGCGGTTCATCGTCCACACCGACGTCTTCGACGCCTTCGCCGAGAAGTTCGCCGCGCGGATGTCCGCGCTCACCGTCGGCGACCCGATGGACGACGGCACCGACGTCGGCCCGCTGGCCTCCGACCGGGGCCGCGCCGAGGTGCACGCGCAGGTCCAGGACGCGGCGGACAACGGGGCGACCATCCTCTGTGGCGGGGAACTGCCCGCCGGCGAGGGGTGGTTCTACCCGCCGACTGTGGTCACCGACCTGCGCCCGGGGATGCGGATGTGGTCCGAGGAGGTCTTCGGCCCGGTCGCCGGTCTCTACCGGGCGTCCTCCTACGAGGAGGCGATCGAGATCGCCAATGGCACCACCTTCGGCCTCGGCTCGAACGCCTGGACCACCGACCCGGCCGAGCAGGAGCGCTTCGCCACCGACCTGGACGCCGGCAACGTCTTCATCAACGGCATGACCACCTCCTACCCCGAGCTGCCGTTCGGCGGTGTGAAGAATTCCGGCTACGGCCGCGAACTGTCCGCCGTCGGCATGCGGGAGTTCTGCAACACCAAGACCGTCTGGGTCGGCGAGGGAGAGGCCGGTGCCGGCGCCGGCGCGCACGCCGAGTAGCAGCCGGCCTTCGTCGACCGGGTCGCGCCAGGATCCTCAGTCCAGGCGACGGGCCAGCACCTGGCCGGGCCACGGGTCGCGGCCGGGCCGGTGCACCGTGAACGGGTCGGTGGCGGTGAAGCCGCAGCCCTCATAGAAGCGGACGAGCGCCCGGTCGTCGCCGCCGTAGCAGTCCACCCGCAGCAGGCCCAGGCCCCGGTCGCGGGCCAACTCCTCCGCGTATGCCAGCAGCCGCGCCCCGATCCCGTGGCCGACGTGCGCCCGGTCGGTGACCAGCAGGTTCACGTACAGCTCCGGCTCGGTGGCCGGCGGCACGTAGTCGGTGGCCGCGCCGACCACCAGGGCGCCCACCGCGGTGTCGCCGAGCATGGCCAGGTACAGGCCGCCGCCGGTGGCCCACGCGTCGGTCTGGGCGATCCGCTGCGGGTCGGCCGACGCGGGCTCGGTGCCCCACTGGCCGCTCCGGCCGCGCGCCGCCAGCCAGGCGATGGCGGTGTCGAACAGCCGCAGCACGGTGGGGGCATCGTCCGGCCCGCCCGGCCGGATGGTGAGGGTCGACTGGTCCGTCATGCAGTCATGCTGCTACACGGCAGCTGCCGGCTGATCACCGACCACCGCCGGTCGCTCGGCGCCCCGGTTCGCCAGCGCCCACCGGGCCAGCGCCGGAGCGGCCAGGCCGACGCCCGCGAAGAGCGCGCCGAGCGCCAGCCAGCCCGGCACCCCGCCGTCGAGCAGCAGCAGGGTGAGCAGCGCCGGGCCGACCGCGCGGGCCAGCCCGGCGAGCAGCCCGTCCACCCCCTGGTACGCCCCGATCGCCTCGGACGGGGCCAGGTCGTAGGCGAGACCCGCTCCGGCCGTGCCGTGCCACAGGTCGCCGAACGTGTAGACCACCGTGGCGACGAGCAGGAGCGCGACCGCAGGGACGGTGGGCAGGCCGGCGGTGGCCGCGTAGAGCGGCGTCGCCGCCGCCAGCACCAGGCCGGCCCGACGCAGCTGCCGGGCCGCGGGCGCGGCGGTGTCCGCGCCGCGGCTCAGCCGTACCGCGAGCAGCACGGTGAGCACCGTGTTGGTGAGCAGCACCGCCGACACCACCGGCGGTGGCGCACCCGCCCGGCTCACCGTCCACAGCGGCACCACGAGGGTGAGCACCGTCCAGTGCAGGGCGAGCACCGCCGACGCCCCGCTGACGGCGATGAACCGGCCGTCGCGCAGCGCCCGGCCTCGGCGTACGCCGGCGGCTGCCGGGTCGCGGGGCTTCGGCGGGTACGCCGGCAGCCGCAGCAGCAGCGCCGCCGACAGCAGGTAGGTGGTCGCGTTGCCGGCCACCAGCAGTTGGTACGCCACGTGTGTGTCTGCCGCCAGCGCCATCCCGGCCAGCGCCGTACCGACCGCGATGCCCAGGTTGGCCGCCGCGCGCAGGGTGGCGAAGGCGTGTACCCGGCCCTGCGGACCGGCCACGGCGGCGACCAGCGCGGCGCGGACCGCCAGGTTGCCGGAGGTGAGCAGCGCGTCGAGCACGGCCACCGCGAGGAACGCCGGGAACGAGCCGACCAGCAGGTACGCCGCCGCCACGATCGCCTGGCACACCTGCAGGACCGCGCGGAGCGTACGCGGGTCCCGGCGGTCGGCCAGCCCGCCGAGCGGCACGCTGGCGGTGAGCCCGACCAGGCCGGCGACGGTCAGCCCAGCGCCGACCGAGGTGGGGGAGAGCCCGACGTCGCGGGTCAGGTAGAGGGCGGCCCCGGCCAGCCACAGCCCCGAGCCGACGGTGTTGGCCAAGGTGGCCAGGGACAGGGTGCGCAGCCGCCCCGGTGGCGGGATCGGCAGGGCACCGCGCATCAGCGCCGCCCGGGCACGGCCGCGGGTACAGGCTCGCCGCTGACGCACATGCCACCGACCCTAGGCACGGCCGGTCGGGGCCGGTGGTCCCGAGCGACGCGACGCCGGTCACATCGGGCCGTCCACCACCCTGGAGCCGCCGTCCGGTAATCCGGCCCGCTCGTCGCTCGGATAAAGCAGTCGCGCCGGCTCTCGATCGTCGGCATTCTGGCCGGATGTCTGCCTACATCTCTCATACCAGCATCGACTGCGCCAACGCCTACGCCTTGTCGTCCTGGTGGCGAGTCGTCCTGGACTACGCCGAGGACCCCGACGACCCCAACGGGCCAGGCCATGAGGAGTGCATGATCTCTTCCTCAGACGGTCGACACCGTTTGCTGTTCATCGAGGTCCCAGAACGGAAGCAGACCAAGAATCGGCTCCACTTCGACTTGCGCCCGGCGGACGGCTCGCGCGATGAGGAGCTGACGCGGCTGATCGGCCTCGGTGCGACGCAAGTCGACGACCGGCGGAACCCCGACGGGACCGGATGGGTGGTACTCGCCGATCCGGAGGGCAACGAGTTCTGCATCCTCCGCAGTGACGCCGAGGTTGCCGCTGCTGCACACCCTGCTACCTGATCGCTTCGGTGCGGCTCGTGGCTGCCTTCGTGCTCGGGGTCGTCATGCCGCGCCGGCCCGCTCCCACGGCGCCGGTACGCGGACCGATGCCATGCCCGCCGCCGTCGCGGCCTGGATGCCCAGGTCGGTGTCCTCGAAGACCAGGCAGTCCGCCGGGGGTACGCCGAGCCGGCGGGCGGCGAGCAGGAACGCCTCCGGATCGGGCTTGGCCCGCGCGTAGTCCCCGGCGCAGACCAGCGTCTCGAACCGGTCGAGCAGGCCCAGCATGCCGAGCGAGGCGGTGACGCCTTCCCGGGTGCTGCCGGAGACCACCGCGAACGGGATCCGCCCGTGGGCGTCCTCGATGTGCGCCAGCACCTCCGGCACGCCGGTCAACCCGGGCAGCGACCGCTGGTACAGCTCCTCCTGGCGCTGCGCGACCGTGTCGACCGGCATGGCCAACCCGTGCCGCTCGTTGAGCGTGGCGATGATGTCGGCGATCGGGCGGCCGCCCCAGGCGTAGAAAAGCTCCTCGGGGAAATCGCAGCCCCACTCGTCCAGCGCCGAACACCAGGCCGCGTAGTGCAGCGGCATCGAGTCGACGATGGTGCCGTCGCAGTCGAACAGGTACGCACGGAAGTCGCCGGTCGGCAGGGGGATAGCCATCGGTGCAGGGTACTGCGGTCGCCGGAAAATGCGTTGGCCCGGACCCGGGCTGAGGAATCAGCGGCGGCCGGGGCGCGGCCCCCCGTACAGGTGCACCCGGTCGTCCCGGTCACGGGTCCACTCGGCGTCGTGGAAGAGGTCGGGTCGGGCCAGCGCCTGGGCGACGTGCACGGTCCACTGCTCGTACCACCAGCGGGCGGCGCACTGGCAGCCGGTGAACCGGAAGTTTGCCCGCCAGCGGCACAGCTGGCCCGGGGCGAGCGAGAACAGCCGGGTGCCGACCCGCCGGACGGGGAACGAGGCCCTGCTCGGCAGCCGGTCGACCACCGGCGTGCCGTCACGATCGCGTACGTGCCGCGGCGCGTCCACCCGATTCGGTGCGGCTCAGTGGGCGCCGCCGAGGTTGAGCACCACCACCCCGGCGATCACCAGGCCGGCGCCCATCACCTTCGCGACGCTGAGCGGCTCACCCAGGAAGGCCGCCCCGATCGCCATGATCGCGGCGGTGCCGAGCCCGGACCAGATCGCGTACGCGACGCCGACCGGGATCTCCCTCACCGCCAGGGCGAGCAGCCCGAACGATGACACGTAGGCCACCGCCAGCCCGAGCGTCGGCCAGAGCCGGGTGAAACCGTCGGTCGACTTGAGCAGGCTGGTGCCGATCACCTCCGCGGTGATCGCGGCCAGCAGGAACACGTACGCCATGACTTTCCTTCGCGTCGAGGGTGCGCTGATGGTGCCATGCCATCACGTGCACTATTTGCGATCCGCCGACCGGCGAGATCATCCGTTCATTTAAGGCGATGAACGCCTCGGCTGGCGCAACCTTCAGAAGTGGCTGCGCAGGGCCTCATCCAGATCGCGAAGCAGCTCCCCGACGCGCCCTCCACCAGGCGGTGCCGCAGGGTAGCGGCTGAGCACGTCAACGACGACTGGTGTCGCGCGCTGGCGAGCTTGCCCAAGGTGATGAGCGCCGACCTCTCGATCATCGCCCGCAATAAGCTCCGCTGCCCCCAGAATGTGCTTCACCTGGTGACGGTCGGCCAGTGGATGCAGGTACGCAGCGGATGCCGCGCACATCGCTGCTCGTGCCGCCTCGCCCGCAGCCGCAGTGTCTGCCTCTCGGGCCGCCTTGTGCGCCGCCCACCCGGTGTCGCGCAGTGACTTCCCGCGTTCGCCACCTCGTGCGAACGCCCACGCGGCGTCGACCGCCTCGCGAGGCCGCGAGTCGGCCGGGTGTGCTCTCTCGAAGATCTCCAGGACTTCCTGGGCGCTCTCAGCGGCGTAACCGGTGACTTCGCGAAGGTCCTGCTTGCTCAGGATGATCCCGCTGATGTCGTTCGCCACGGGTACTATCCTCGTCCACCGCACTGAGCGTCGCCAGTCAGCTACTCAGCACTCGCTACCCCGAATCAGCCGACCGCCATGAACGTGTCAGCCGAGTACAACTAGCCGCGGTAGTCCCGGACGACGTCGACGAACGCGTGCCAGGCGGCGGGGTTGAAGTGGAGCGTGGCGCCGGTGCGGTCCTTGGAGTCACGGACCAGGATCACGCCGGGGAGGTTGTCGGCGACCTCGACGCAGTTGCCGCCGTTGGAGCTGCTGCGGGTGCTGGTGCGCCAGTGGGCGCCGGTCAGGTCAGCCATGGTCGCGCCTTCAGGAGCTGGATCGTCTGGTCGCGCGGCAGCGCGATCGACCTCAGAGTGTCCCAGACCTGCCACAGCGGAGCAACGTCCTTTGTCGTCCGCCCGGCGGCCTGGTCGTCCAGGTAGGCCACGTCGTCGCCGTCGTCAACGGTGGCGATGACGAACGGGCCGGCCTGCCCGGGGTGGAAGCCGGCCCGCAGCGGCAGCACGTGCAGCAGCACGCGGGGTCGCTGCGCCATGGCGACTAGGTGGTCGAGCTGTGGCTGCATGATCTCCGGCTCGCCCCGGCGCAGCGCGGCCTCGTCGATCACGAAGATGGCCAGCGGTGGCCGGGCCCGGTCGAAGACGGCGGCCTGGCGGGCGAGCCGGGCGGCCACGTAGCCCTCCACCTCGTCGTCGGCGAGTGGGCCGCTGCTCAGCACCGCGTGCGCGTACGCCTCGGTCTGGAGTAGGCCGGGCAGCACGGACGCTTCGAACGAGCGGAGCGCGCTGGCCTCCTCCTCCACCTCGGCCCACCGCCGGAACCAGTCCGGCTCGCGGCGGCGGACCACCTCGGGCCACAGGTCGCCGACCTCCCGGCCGAGCGCTCTGGACACCGCCGCCCGGTGTCGGGGGTGCGGGACCCGCCCCGGCGTGACCCAGCGGGCGGCCGTCTTCGGGTCCACCCCGACCCGCTCGGCGAGGGACTCCGCCGTCTCGCCCGCCTCGGCCATGGCCACCCGCAGCGCGTCGTTCACACCGGCCTCCACGAAGGACGTTCCAGACGTCCGCCGACCCTACCGCTACACGGTGTGTCCGTCTCGCGACGCGCGGCAGGCTTCTGCTCAGCGGAACCGTCGCCGTGGCCCGAACCGTCGGCGGGACCGCGGGCCGCCCGGCCAACGCCGTCCGGGCGGCCCGTCCAGTAAACCGCCGAGAGGAGGGCCGATCATGCGTATCCGGTGCTGGCGTGAAGGGAGGCGGGGGTGAGCCGGCCGGGGCGACCGCACGTACTCAACTGCCACACCCGCCCGCCTGGCCTGACCGACCGCTTCCTCACCTGGGCCCGCGCCCGCGGCCAGGACCCGCCCGATCCCCCGGCATGATCACGCTTGAACATGGAAGTAGTGGCCTCCCGGTGAGCTGGAGGCCACTACTTCCTGGATCGAGCACGATCTTGCCGCTGGGGCGGTGCCCCGGGCGGTCAGGAGAGGGTGCAGGCGTGGTTGTTGAGGGTGATCAGGGTGGGGGTGGGGTTGGGAGCGCCGGATGTTGAGCCGATCAGGCCGAAGGTGATCTCGGCACCCGGGGTGATCGTGGCGTTCCAGGACTCGTTCGTCGCGGTGACCGTGGCACCGGATTGGCTGACCTGGGCCGACCAGAAGCTCTGCACCTTCTGGTCGCCGGTGAAGGCCCACCGTACGTTCCAGCCGTTCACCGCGGACGTGCCGGTGTTGCGCACGGTGACCTGGGTGTTGAAGCCCTCCGGCCAGCTTCCGTGAGTGGTGTACGTGACGGCGCAGGTGGGCGCCGGCACCGCCGCCGCGTCACGCTGGTCGGCGAGGAACGACGCCAGCCACGCCAGCGCCGAGTTCCAGTTGATCGCCACCTCGTTGGTCGAGTACGAGTTGATGTCGTCGACGTAGCAGAACATAGGCTGGCAGCCGGCCAGCAGGTTGGCCGCGTACGGGTCCTGGAGGGCGGCGTTCGCGCCCCCGGCCAGGGAGCCGGCCGGCGGGTGCGGCAGGTTCGGGTCGAGCTGGTGGGCGAAGAGCCGGCTGTGCTGGTTCCGCGCCGCGTGCTCACCCCACCCGGTCACGTACGAGATGTTCAGCGCGTTGCGGCCGAGCAGGTAGTCGGCGCTCTGCACCGCCCCGTCCCGGTACTTCGCGTCCCGGGTCAGGTCGAACGCGGTGGCGAGCACGATCGCGTTGTTGATGATGTTGCTGTTGCCGCCCCAGACGTACGCGCCCGCGTCGCCGGGCAGCGGCAGCCCGTACGCCTGGCCGCGCAGGGTGGCCAGGTAGCGGTCGGCGGCGGCGGTCACCGATGCGCGGATCCGGGCCTGCTCGGCGGCCGGCAGCGCGTTCGGCACGGTGGCCAGGTCGAGCCGGCCCAGCGCGGCGACGCTCTGCCAGCCGAAAGCGCCCCCGGCGGCGAAGACATCGGCGGTGTGCAGCGGTGACGCGGTGAGGTCGGTCAGGTAAGCCGGCTCCCCGGTGGTCAGCCACAGCTCGACGGCCGCCCAGTAGAACTCGTCGGTGACGTTCGAGTCGTCGTACGCGCCGCCGCCGTTGCCGTCGGCCGCCGAGGCGTAGCTCTTCGGGTGCGCCTTGGCCGCCGCGTACGCGGTCTTCGCGGCGGTGCCGCAGCGGCCCGCGAAGGCGGCGTCGTACGGGGCGAAGAGCCGGGCGCACTGGGCGGCGACGGCGGCCAGGTTGAGGGTGGCGGCGGTGGACGGCGGGTGCAGCTCACGCGGCTGCGGGTCGTCCTGCGGCGCGAGCGGCAGCCCGGTCCAGTTCCGGTCGTGGATCTTGTGGTGGGCCATCCCGGCGAGCGGCTGGCCGGCCGGCACCTGCATCCGCAGCAGGAACTCCAGCTCCCAGCGGGCCTCGTCGAGGATGTCCGGGACCTGGTTGCCCCACTCGGGCACGCGCAGGGTCGAGTCGCCGAGCGCCGCGCCCCCGGCGGCGGTCTCCGCGGTCTTGGTCCGCTCGAAGGCGCTCAGCAACTGGTAGGTGGCGATGCCGCCGTTGACCACGTACTTGCCGTGGTCGCCGGCGTCGTACCAGCCGCCGCGCACGTCGAGGGAGTAGTCGCAGACCCCGGGTTGGCAGGGCACGTAGGTGTCGCCCTGGTTGGGTGCCACGCCGAGGTGCCCGGCCGGACGGGCGTACTCGGTGCCGATCAGGTCGCCGTCGATCGCGATGCCGCTGCGCTGGGCGTAGAAGAACTGGAGCGAGTCGGCGCGCAGCCCGTCGTAGAGGGTGCCGGAGATGTCGAACGGGTGGCTGGTCTCCCCGTCGGCGACCAGAGTGTAGCCGGTGCCCGGGGTGCGGAACGAGGAGAGGTCGACGGTGTGCACGTGCTGCTGCGAGGCCGCGTCCACGCCGCGCGGGGTGGTCTGGCCGCCGGCCACCACCGTGCCGGCCGCGGATTTCAGCTGCCACGGCATCGGGTCGGTGGCGTCGGTGACGACGGTGGCGTGCTTCGGGCCGCCGGGCAGGTAGCCGACCTGGTTGACCCGTACGCGCGGCCCGGTGTCCGGCTCGTACGGCGGGGCCGCCTCGCCGCCGCGCAGCGAGACGTTGTCCAGGCAGACGGTCTGTGCCTGCGGGCTGCCGCCGACCTGGAAGATGAGCTGCGCGTTGGGGTTGTCGGCCGGGGCGGTGAACGTCTTGGCGACGTGCTGCGCGGTGCCGGTCGCGGTGGCGTTGACGCTGGCGTACGTGGTGTAGGGCGCGCTACCGAGCTGGAGCACCGCCGTGAGGGCCGTCCCGGTGGTGGCGGAGACGTCGAAGGAGAGCTCGTACTCGGCGCCCGCGATCAGCGGGACCGCGTCCTGGCCGATGCCGGCGTCCCAGGGGTTCGCCAGGCCGCCGGGGACGGTGGTGCAGAGCCGGCCGTCGGTGACCCCGAGGTCGCCGGTGCCGTACGAGAACCAGGGGCTGGTGCCGGCGCTGAAGTCGCCGTTGCGGATCTGCTCGGGCGCGTCGGGGGGTACTTCGGCGTGGGCCGGGACGGTAGTGGTGCCGGTCAGGACGAGGGTGGTGGCCGCGGCGAGCGCCGTGAGGCGACGTCGGGATGGGGTCACGGAGATTCCTTCCGTACGTCGGGGGCGGTGGTGGTGGGGGCAGGGACTGGGAGCGCTCCCATATAGGATCGATGTTTCCAGCGCATTCCCTCGCTGTCAATCGACCCGAAACGATGAGGTTGCGCCCCGCCCGGCAGTGAGATTCACCGCGCTGCGCGGCATCCTCCTGATCTCCTAGCGCGTTTCGGAAGTGTCGTAGGTGGCGGGCATGGTGTGGGGCTGTGGGGAGGTTTACCGCGTTCCGGTTCACGGTCGACGCATCGCCGTCGCAGGTGGTGGTGTTGGGCCGTCATGCGGGGGCGGCTCGGTTCGCGTTCAACCAGTGCCTGGCTCTGGTGAAGGAGGCCCTGGATGCGAAGCATCGGGGCGGGTCGGTGGTGGTGCCGTGGTCGGGTTTCGACCTGATCAACGCGTTCAACTCGTGGAAAACCTCGGCTGCGGCGGGCCGCCGTTTCGTGGTCGACTCGGCCGGTTCGGCCGAGACAGTGGTGACGGGGTTGTCGTGGCGGGCGCTGGTGTGTCAGCAGGTGTGTGAGGAAGCCGCTGTCGACCTGGGCCGTGGCCTGGCCGCGTGGGCGGATTCCCGTGGGGGGAAACGGGCGGGCCGTCGGGTGGGGTTCCCGACATTCAAACGCAAGAGCCGCACCCGCCCGTCGTTCCGGATCCGCCGCAAAACCACCAAAGGTCGGCCAAGCATCCGGGTGGGGGATCCGACGGCAGGGCCTCGGAGTGTCTGTCTGCCGGTAGTCGGGGTCCTGGCAGTGCGGGAGGACACCCGTCGGCTCCGGCGGATGATCCGCACCGGCCGGGCCTGTGTCCGGTATGCCACCGTCTCTGCTCGGGCGGGTCGGTGGACCGTCACCGTGACGGTGGAGGCGGCGGACCTGCATCCCGCCCGCCAGCACCCGGCCCGCCCCGACGTCGATGGCGGTGGTGGTTGGGTGGGCGTCGATCGAGGTCTTGCCGCTCTCGTCGTGGCCGCCGACATCACCGGCCGGGAGGTGGCGCGTGTCGATGATGTGCCGCGCCCGCTGCGGGCCGCCCTGCCAAAGCTACGGCGTCTGTCCCGCCAGGTCAGCCGCAAACAGCGAGGCTCGCGTAACCGGGCTGAGGCTGTCGCCCGGCTGGGCCGTGCCCACCTGCGTGTCGCGAACATCCGTCGACACTTCCTGCACAAGGTCGCCAACCGGCTGGTCAAGACCCACGACCGGCTGGTTCTGGAAGACCTGCACACCGCCGGCATGCTGCGTAACCGGCGTCTGGCCGTCGCCATCTCCGATGCGGGTTGGGCTGATCTGGCCCGCATCATCGGCTACAAACAACGCTGGCGGGGCGGGCAGGCCACAGCGGCACCTCGGTGATATCCGTCCACCAGAATGTGCAGTGCCTGCCGCACCGTCGGCCCTGCCCTGCCCCTGTCGGTGCGTGTCTTCCGCTGCGAGACGTGTGGGCATACGGCGGATCGGGATGTCAACGCGGCGGTCAACCTCGCCGTCTGGGCCGAGGAACAGTATGCCCAGACCCGGGACCCCGAAGTACGAGGCCCGGTCACCAACGCCTCCCGAGGGGACGGCTCTGGCCGGCGCCCACGCGCCGGTGAAACCAGCCCCGATGACGGAGGAACCCTGCCGACACGAATGTCCGTGACGGCAGGGACGCCCGAGAAGGGCGGTATCTCATGATCCAACTGACTATTGAGACACGCTGTAGAGACAACTGCGCCCTTCGCCTGGCAGGCTGCCTCCCATGACCCTGAAGCTTCGTTCCCTGGGGGCGAGCGACCGTGGGCTGATCCGCAGTGGGAACCAGGACGCCCAGCACTCCGGCAGCTGGCTGGTCGCCGTCGCCGACGGCATGGGCGGCATGGCCGCCGGTGACCTGGCCAGCCGGATCGCCATCGACGCGGTCACCCCGCTGGACGTGGAGACGCCCGAGGACGCGTTGGTCGCCGCCCTGCAGGGCGGCATCGAGCTGGCCACCGCGCGGATCCGGCAGGCCGTCGCGGAGGATCCGGAACGCCAGGGCATGGGCACCACCCTGACCGCGCTGCTCTTCGCCCGCACCGGCAGCTGCCTGGCCCTGGCCCACGTCGGCGACTCTCGGGCGTACCTGTTCCGCGAGGGCGTGCTGAAGCAGATCACCCGCGACGACACCTTCGTGCAGATGCTGGTCGACCAGGGCGTGATCACCCCCGAGGAGGCGAGCAGCCACCCCCGGCGGGCGGTGGTGACCCAGGCGTTGCAGGGCGACGAGGTCTCCCCGGCGTACGCGACGATGGTGCCCCGGGCCGGCGACCGCTGGCTGTTGTGCAGCGACGGCCTCTCCAACATGGTCCGCGCGGACACCCTCGCCGAGGTGCTCGGCGGGTACGCCGACCAGCAGGCGTGCGCGGCCAAGCTGATCGACCTGGCGCTGCGGGCCGGCGGCCCGGACAACGTGACCGTGGTGATCGCCGACGTGGTCGACGAGTAGCCGGGATCAGCGGCGGCGCGGCGCGGCCCGCCGGGTCGGCTCGGCGGTGGTCGGGTCCTCCGGCCACGGATGCCGTGGATAGCGCCCGCGCAGTTCCGCCCGGACCTGCGGGTAGCCCACCTGCCAGAACGAGGCCAGGTCGGCGGTGACCGCCACCGGCCGGCCGGCGGGCGAGAGCAGGTGCAGCAGCACCGACACCCGGCCGTCGGCGATCCGTGGCGCGTCCCGCCAGCCGAAGGTCTCCTGAAGCTTGACCGCGAGCACCGGGGTGGCCGGGTCGGCGTAGTCCACCCGGATCCGGGAGCCGCTGGGCACCGGCAGCCGCTCCGGTGCCAGCTCGTCCAGCCGGGCCGCCTGCCGCCAGTCCAGCAGCCGGCGCAGCGCCGCCGCGACGTCGATGCGGGCCAGGTCGGCCCGGCGCCTCGCCCCGGCCAGCTCGGGGCCCAGCCAGGTGGCCGCGCCGGCGAGCAGCGCAGCCTCGGACACGTCCGGCCACTCGTCGCCGAGCGCCTGCCGGCAGAAGGCCAGCCGCCGGCGCAGTGCGGTCGCCTCCGGCGTCCAGGTCAGCAGGCCCAGCCCGGCCCGGCGCAGCCCGGCCAGCACGGCATCGGCGACCAACTCCTGGTCGGGCGCCGCGAGGGGCCGGTCGGCCAGCTCGATCGCGCCGAGCCGGACGACCTCCCGGGCCACCACGTCATCGCCCGACCAGCCGACCTCTCGGTCGGTGCGCAGCAGCGGCCCGCCGGCCTCCCGCGCGGTCGCCTCGTCCACCGGGGCGGCGAGTCGCACCCGGGCGCTCGGCGCGCCGGGGGAGCGGTCGGCCACCGCGATCGCCAGCCACGTCGACCCGGCCAGCGCCGACCCGGCCGCCAGCTCCGCGGCGGTCCCGCCCGCCATCAGGTACGCGGACCCGCCGACCCGGCGCGTCCGGGCGAGCCGCTCCGGGTACGCCAGCCCGACCAGCAGCCCGGCGGCGAGGTCATCGGGTAGGCGGTCCGTACCGGGGGTAGTCCGTGGCCCGGTGGGCAGGGCGGCGCGGAGGCGGCGTACCTCGGCGCGCCAGCGCGCGGTGGCGGCGGGGTCGGCGTTGCCGCGCAGCCGGCGCCACAGGGCGGTGAGGTCGTCGCCGGCGCCGGTGCGGGTCTCCTCGGCGAGCAGCGCGACCACCTCGGCGGCCCGGTCCGCGCCGACCCGTTCCGCCCCGTCCAGCAGCGCCCGGGCCAGCCGGGGATGGGTCCCGGCCGCCGCGATGGCCCGCCCCCGCGCGGTTATCCGGCCGCCCGCGTCCACCGCGGCGAGCGTGGTCAGGGACTCCCGGGCGACCGTGAGGGCGGCCGGCGGCGGGGGGTCGGGCAGCGCCAGCCCGCTGCCGTCCGGGTCGCCCCATGCGGCCAGCTCGAGCGCGAACCCGGTGAGGTCGGCGGTGGCGATCTCGGGCTCGGGCTGCGGGGCGAGGTGGCCGTGGGTCGCCTCCGACCAGCACCGGTAGACCGCGCCGGGGGCCTCCCGCCCGGCCCGGCCGGCCCGCTGGGTGGCCGCCGCCCGGGATACCGGCACGGTGACCAGCGCGCCCAGCCCCCGAGCCAGATCGGTACGGGGCACCCGGCTCAACCCGGCGTCCACCACCACGCGTACCCCGGGCACGGTCAGGCTGCTCTCCGCCACCGCGGTGGCCAGCACGACCCGCCGCCGGTCGGCAGTTTCCGGGCGCGGCGCGGCGTCCGAACCGTCGAGCCGGAACGGTCGAGCCGAGCCGTCGGGCGCGTCGGTCCCGACCGGTCGGAGCCACAGCGCGGCGTCCTGCGCCGCGGCGGGCAGCCGGCCGTGCAGCGGCAGCACGGCGACGGCGTCGCGCAGGTCGGCCAGGCGGGCGGCGACCGCCGTGATCTCGCCGGCACCGGGCAGGAAGACGAGCACGTCCCCGTCCCGCTCGCGCAGCGCCCGCCGGACCGTGGCGGCCACGTGGTCGAGCAGTGCCGGGTCGACCCGTCCTGCCCCCGGCGCGGCGACCGGCCGGGGCGGGGGCGCCCAGATCCGGGTCACCGGGTGCAGGGACGCCTCGGCCCGGACCACCGGCGCGGGCCGGTCGGGCCCGGCCAGCAGCGCGGCGAACCGGTCGGCGGGCGGAGTGGCGGACATCGCCAGCAGCCACAGGTCCGGCCGGAGCGCGGCCCTGGCCTCCACGCTGAAGGCCAGCGCCAGGTCGGCGTCGAGCTGCCGCTCGTGGCACTCGTCGAGCAGCACCGCGCCGACCCCGGGCAACTCGGGGTCGTGTTGCAGCCGCCTCACCAGCAGGCCGGTGGTGACCACCTCGACGCGGGTGTCCGGCCCGACCCGGCGCTCGCCGCGTACGGCGTACCCGATCCGGCCGCCGACGCGCTCGCCGAGCAGGGCGGCCATCCGGTGGGCGGCGGCCCGGGCGGCCATCCGGCGGGGCTGGGCGACCACCACCCGACCGGCGACCTCATCGACCACCGCCAGCGGCGCGAGGGTGGTCTTGCCGGTGCCGGGCGGCGCCACCAGGACCGCCGCGCCGGCGGTGGCCAGCGCCTCGACCAGCGCCGGCAGCACCGCCCGGACCGGTAGGTCGAGGGCCACGTCGGAGAGCACGTGCCCACTCTCGCATCCGGTGCTCAGGCTCGCGCAGTTGGCGGAGTTCCCGGGCCGGTCACCCTCCGAGTCTGCAACGGCAAGATCCGCAGGTCGTTCCGGTACGGAGTGCAACGATCGAAGGTGGGAGTTGCATTGCCGGAGCCTGCGGTGCATTCTCTTCGCGGTATCGATTGTCTCTGGACAGCCAGGAGGCTCGTTTGCTCATCGCTGACGAGTTCTTCCTGATCGCCCACAATGACAGCCGGGGCAAGGCCAAGCTGCACCCGGCGGCCACCGGGCTCGGGCTCGCCGCCGGCCTCCTCGGCGAGTTGCTCCTTTTCCGACGGATCACCATCGAATCCGGACTGGTCACCGTGATCGACCGCCGGCCACCGGACGACGCGCTCGCGCACACCGTGCTCGACCAGTTGATGGGCGAGTCCCAGCACCGGGCGGTCCGCACCTGGCTGAGCTTCCTGGCCCAGACCGGGGTGAGCGCGGTCGGCGAGCGGCTGGCCCGTGCCGGGGTGCTGCGCCGCCAGGAGAACCGCCGGCTGCTGCGGACCAGCGTCAGCTACGTACCGGTCGACGCGAACACGGCGGCCTGGCCGGCGGCTCGGCTGTGGACCCTGATGGACCGCCCGGAGCCCATCGCCGTGCCGGACGCGCTGCTGCTTGGCCTGGTCGCCGCCACCGGGCTGACCCGCGAGGTGCTGTTCAGCGCCGGACCGCAGGCCCACCAACGGCTAAGCGCGCTCATCCCGGCGCTGCCCGCGCCGCTGAAGGAACTGGTCGGGCACACCGAGGCCGCCGTCGGCGCCGCGGTGCTGCGCGGCGTGCCCTGACCTCCGGGTCCCCGCCCCCATTCCCCCTTCCCACCGGAGCAGCCCCCATGCCTCCCACAATCACAGCCGACCGTCCGAGCAACGTCTCCGAGGCCCTGGCCCGTGGCCGGCTCGGCGTACCGTCGGTCATCTTCTTCGTCCTCTCCGCCGCCGCCCCGCTGACCGTGGTGGCCGGCCTGATCACCACGGGGTACGCCGTCACCGGGGTCACCGGCATCCCGCTGGCGTTCCTGGCGGTCGCGGTGGTGCTCACCCTCTTCGCGGTCGGCTACGTGGCGATGGCCCGCCGGCTGACGAATGCCGGCGCGTTCTACGCGTACATCGCCCGTGGGATCGGCCGACCCGCCGGGGTCGGCGCCGCGTGGGTCGCGCTGATCGCGTACAACGCGCTGCAGGTCGGGCTCTACGGCGCGATCGGCGCGGCCGCCGAGCCTGTGCTGGGCCGGCTCTTCGGGGGATCGCCCGCCTGGTGGGTGGTGGCCCTGGTGGCCTGGGCGCTGGTCGCGGTGCTGGGCGTGTTGCGGGTGGACGTGAACGCCCTGGTGCTCGCCGTGCTGCTGCTGGCCGAGATCGCGGTGATCCTCGTCTTCGACCTGGGGCAGGTCACCCACCCGGCCGGCGGCTCGATCAGTTTCGCCAATCTGTCGCCGGACAACCTGCTGGTGCCGGGGGTCGGCGCGATCCTGGTGCTGGCCACGACCGGCTTCACCGGCTTCGAGTCCGCGGTGGTGTTCAGCGAGGAGAGCAAGGACCCGAGGCGGACCGTCCCGCTGGCCACGTACCTGTCGGTGGCGATCATCGCCGGGATGTACGCCTTCTCGGCCTGGACGATGACCGTCGCCACCGGGCCGGACCGGATCGTCGAGGAGTCCCGTGAACAGAGCACGGGCCTGATCTTCAGTCTCGCCGGCGCGCACTTCGGCGACACCGCGGTGGCCATCGGCGAGGCGCTCTTCCTCACCTCGCTGCTGGCGGCGATGATCTCGTTCCACAACACCACCGCCCGGTACGCCTTCGCGCTCGGCCGCGAGCGGGTGCTGCCGGCGTTGTTCGGGCGGACCTCGCCGCTGACCGGGGCCCCGCGGGTCGCCTCGCTGGCGCAGAGCGCCCTTGGACTGGTCGTGATCGTCCTCTACGCGGTCAAGGGCTGGGACCCGCTGGTGCAGCTGTTCTTCTGGGGCGGCACCGGCGGCGGGTTCGGCGTGCTGCTGCTGATCACCGCCACCGCGGTGGCGGTGATCGCCTTCTTCGCCCGGACCCGTACCGAGGAGACGCTGTGGCGGCGGGCGATCGCCCCCGCCCTCGCCGCGATCGCGCTGGTCGCCATCATCGTGGTCGCGGTGAACAACTTCGCCAACCTGCTCGGGGTCGACCCGGACTCGCCGCTGCGCTGGAGGATCCCGGCGGTCTACCCGGTTGCGGCGCTGCTCGGGCTGCTCTGGGGGCTGGTGCTGCGCGCCTCGCGGCCGGACGTGTACGCCCGGATCGGGCTGGGCGCGGAGAGCGCCGTCGCCGGTCTGCCGCGGGACTCCGACGAGGTGGCCCCGGTGGGGGCGGAGGTGGCCCGGTGACCGAGGTGCCGGTCGAGCGGCTGGGCCCGGCGGAGACCCGGTCGGTCGCCGAGCGGATCGCCGGGGCCTTCCGGCCCCTGCCCGTCACCCGGTGGCTCGTGCCGGACGAGGCGAAGCGGAAGGCGGTGCTCGCCGGCAACTTCGAGATTCTGGTCGACCACGCGATGCGGCACGGGATCGTGCACGGCACCGCCGACCGGGCGGCGGTCGCGGTCTGGTTCCCGCAGACGGGCGAGCCGGCCCCGCCGCCGACCGACTACGACGCCCGGCTCGCCGCCGCCTGCGGCGAGTGGACGCCGCGGTTCCAGCACCTCGACGAGTTGTTCGAGGCACACCACCCGCACGCCGACCACCACCATCTGGCGTTCCTGGCGGTCGTGCCGGAACGGCAGGGCCGGGGGCTGGGCACCGCGCTGCTGCGGCACCATCACGCCCTGCTCGACGTCGAGGGTGTGCCGGCGTACCTGGAGGCGAGCAGCGAGCGCAGCCGCGACCTGTACGCCCGGCACGGCTACCGGGCCGCCGAGCCGTTCCGCGTCCCCGACGGTGCCCCCTTCTATCCGATGTGGCGCGACCCGGAAGGGTGAGCGGTACGCGGCACGCCCGTCGGCCGCCCACTGAGATCGGGTCTGCCGGTCACCGCATGGAACGGAGTACGGCCCGGCCGGCGAACCGCCGACCGGGCCGCGTAAACGCGGCGGTGGTCGGGCCGGTCGGCCCGACCACCGCCTTCCACCCGTCAGTACGTTCCGTCGAGCTGCCCGCGCAGCTTCGTCAACGCCCGGGCCAGCAACCGGGACACGTGCATCTGCGACACGCCGACCTGCTCGGCGATCTGCGACTGAGTCAGGTTGCCGTAGAAGCGCAGCGTGAGGATTTTCTGCTCCCGCTCGTCCAGCGTCGCCAGCGCCGGGCCCAGGGCGACGCGCAGCTCGGCCAGCTCGAACTCGACGTCCTCACCGCCGAGCAGGTCGCCCAGCTCGGTGGCCCGGTCACCCTCCCCGGTCGGGGTGGACAGCGACACCGCGTTGTAGGCGCGGGCGCCCTCGAGGCCCTCCAGGACCTCTTCCTCGGTGAGGTTGAGGTGGGCGGCGACGTCGGCGACCGTCGGCGAACGGCCGAGGCTCTGCAACAGCGCGCTGTTGGCGTCGGAGATGGCGAGCCGCAGCTCCTGGAGACGACGGGGCACCCGGACATCCCAGGTGCGGTCGCGGAAGTGCCGCTTGAGCTCGCCGATGATCGTTGGGATGGCGTAGCCGGCGAAGTCGACGCCCCGGGAGGGGTCAAACTTGTCGATCGCCTTGATCAGGCCGACCGCGGCGGTCTGCGCCAGGTCGTCGGTGGGCTCGCCCCGGCCGCTGTAGCGGTGGGCGAGGTGGTTGGCGAGCGGCAGCCAGGCCTCGATCGCCTTGTCGCGCATCGCGGGGCGCGACGGATGGTTGGCGGGTAGCGCGGCCATCGCGTTGAGCAGATCGGCGGCGCTGTTGGTGAGCGCGCGGGTGTCGAGCTTCTCGACCGTGGACGGCGGTGTGGTCCGCTGCTCGCTGATCGTGTGCGCAGTCATGGGTGGTCCTCCCTTGCACCTCGTCTGCGAGGAAGAGACATGAGGCTTCAGTTCAGCTTCAGTTGGTCCGTTCGGAAGCCACCCTAACCCGATTGGCCAGCGAAAATCTAGCCGAAAGTACGATGCGTTTCTGGCGGTCCATGCCTGACTGCCCGGTCAGGGCCGCACTGTCGGCCGTTCGGCCAATGAGAAAACCGACAGGCGGCTCGCATTGTCAGCTTTCGGTTGTTGTCTCGCTGACGGGACCGTCCGTACCGTCGCTGGTATATCCGGTCTACGGAGGCGCGTCGTGCTCGATCCCGCCGCTCCGCAACTCGTCGTCAACGCCCGGGCGCTCCAGTTCAGCTGGCTCCCGGCGGACCCCGACGCGGCCGCGGCGCTCGTGCCCGTCGGGCTGCGGCCCCGCCCCGATCGCCAGGTGTTCCTGTGGCAGTACGTGGTGGACGACGAGTCACAGACCTCCGGCTTCGGGGCGTACTCCCTCACCTACCTCGGCCTCGCCCTCGATGGCGTCGGCCCGCCGCGGGCAGGGGACACCCCCGGCGGCTGGTGGACCCACTACCTCGCGTCCAGCCCGCTGGTACGTGCGTACGCCATCGCCCGGGGCGCCCCGGCGGCACCCGGCGAGACCCGGCTCGACCTGCGGGGCGAGTGGCTCACCACGGAGACCCGCGCGGACGGGACGCCGATCATCCGCACCGTGGCCCGCGTCGGGCACACCGGCAGCCGGGTGTGCAGCGGGCACCACCGGTACCTGACCGTCCGGGACGGGGAACTGCTCACCGCCGACCACCCGTACGTGGCGGAGCCGGTGACCCCGTTCGAGGTCGAATTGGTCGAGTTTCTCGCGCCGGAGCACCCGGTCTACGCGCTGCGCCCCGCCAATCCGCTGGTGATCTGCGGGGGCTTCTATTCGCCGCGGGTGTCGTTCGCCTACCCGCCCGGGCCAAACGCGCTCGACGACCCATCGGCGGCACCGGACCTCCGGCACGTCGGGCCGGCAGCGGCCTCCCCCGTCCGGTTCCTAGCCGATCAAGGGCATCCGTGAGTCGCGGGCTCGGCGAGGTTTCCCGTCGCCCAAACGGGTAACTCCCACGGCAGGACGCCGGACGGCTCCGCACCCCGATCACCCCTGGTCCGGTCGCGGGCGCCCTTCGCGCGGCCCCGCCGAACCCCAGCCGAACCAGGAGGAGGCCACCCGCATGCCCGGCGAGACGACGAACACCGTGACCGAGTACCGCGACCAGGCGGTGGAGGGGGAGCGGGGTGCGTTGGTTGCGGTTCTGTTGATGGTGATCCTCGGGGTCGCCGGCATCTTCGCCGTCTCCTGACCGCGGGGCGCCCCGGGCAGGCCCGGGACGCCCGTCTGGTGTGGAGCGATCAGGGCCGGGCGTCCTCGCCGCCCGTGTGCGGCAGCCGCCCCGCCGGGATCACGCCGAGCCGGCCGGCCTGGTAGTCCTCGAACGCCTGGATCAGCTCGTCGCGGGTGTTCATCACGAACGGGCCGTAGTGCGCCACCGGCTCCCGGATCGGCTGCCCGCCCATGATGTAGAGCTCCAGAGCCGGGGTGTTGCCGTCCTGCTTCGCGTCCGCCGTGACCCGCAGCGCGTCACCCGGGCCGTGCACGGCCAGCTGGCCGAGATGGATCGGGCGGCGGTCGGTGCCCACGGTGCCCCGGCCGGCCAGCACGTAGACCAGCGCGTTGAAGTCCGGCCGCCAGGGCAGGCTCAGCTCTGCCCCGGGCTGGAGCGTCACGTGGGCGATGGTGATCGGGGTGTGGGTCGAGCCCGGGCCCTGGTGCCCGGCGATCTCCCCGGCGATCACCCGGATCAGCGCGCCGCCGTCGGGCGTGGTCAGCAGCGCCGACTCCCGGCCGCGGATGTCCTGGTAACGCGGCGGGCTCAGCTTCGCCACCCGGGGCAGGTTGACCCAGAGCTGGAGGCCGTGGAAGAGGCCGCCGCTCATCACCAGGTGCTCCGGCGGCGCCTCGATGTGCAGCAGGCCGCTGCCGGCCGTCATCCACTGGGTATCGCCGTCGGTGATCGTCCCGCCGCCGCCCTGCGAGTCCTGGTGGTCCATGATCCCGTCGATCATGTAGGTCACCGTCTCGAAGCCGCGGTGCGGGTGCCAAGCCGTTCCCTTCGGCTCACCCGGCGCGTAGTCGACCTCGCCCATCTGGTCGAGGTGGACGAACGGGTCCAGCTCGGTCAGCGGTACGCCGGCGAAGGCCCGGCGCACCGGGAAGCCCTCGCCCTCGTAGCCGCTCGGCGCGGTGGTCAGCCGGCGGACCGGGCGGAAGGTGGTGGACTCGTCCAGCTTCGGCAGGCGGGGCAGGACGAGGACGTCGTCGACGGTGATGGCGGGCATCGTGGGCTCCTTAGTTGTCGGCCGGGGTGGACGACGCGTCGCGGTCGGCGCGCAGGCGCTGACCGAGCCGCTCGAAGACCCGGGTGAGGCAGGCGACCTCGGCGTCGTCGAGGTCGTCCATCAGGTGGGCGCGCACGGAGCGCAGGTGGTGCGGCGCGGCCTCGCGCAGCGCCAGCAGGCCGGCGGCGGTCAGCACGGCCTCGCTGCCGCGCCGGTCCTCCGGGCAGGACTGCCGGGCGACCAGGCCCCGCTTCTGCATCGATGAGATCTGGTACGTCAGCCGGCTCGGCGAGAAGATCAGCCGGCTGGCCAGCTCACCCATGCGTAGCCGCTGCCCCGGCGCCTCGGAGAGCAGCACCAGCACGTGGTAGTCGGCGAAGCTCAGCTCGCTCACCGTGCGTAGGTCGTCCTCGACCTGGGTGAACAGCCGCTGGCTCGCCTCGATGTAGGCGCGCCAGGCGGCCATCCGCTCGGGGCTCAGGCTCTCGGTCACGGCTACGAGATTAGCACTACTTCAAATTTAAACAAGCCCCTTCGCGGGTGTGTGAGCAGCGCGACAACGACCCAGAGGGCAGCTACTATTGGAATTTGAACGAGGTGGGGGATCATCGGTCCGGCTACGGTCAGGGGATGGATGATCTCGACCTGCTCGACTGGCGGGAGCGGTTGGCCCGGCTCTACCTCTCCGACCGGGACCTGGCCGGGTTCCGGGCCGCCCGGGACGAGCTGTTCCGCACCCATCCGTGCAGTCCGCTGCCGGCCGCCGACCGACCCGGTTTCCCCGGGCTGCGCTGGTTTCCGCCCGACCCGGCGGCCGTGGTCGAGGCCCCGCTGCGGCCCGCGTCCGGTGCGGAGAGCATCGACACCGGCGGGCCCGACGGGGTCGTCCGGTACCGCCGTGTCGCGGTGGCCGAGACGCCGTGGGGCCCACTCACCGTGTGGTGGATCGAGGCGTACGGGGGCGGGCTGTTCGTGCCGCTGCGCGACGCCACCTGCGGCGCCGAGACGTACGGGGGCGGGCGCTACCTGACCGACACGGTCAAGGGCACCTTCGGGCGGGGCCTGACCGTGCTGCCTGGTGGACGGGTCCGCCTCGACGCCAACTACCTCTACAACCCGAGTTGCGCGTACGACGATCGCTGGGCCTGCCCCCTCGCCCCGCCGGAGAACCGCGTCGACGTCCCGATCCGGGCCGGGGAACTGGCGTACCACGACTGACGGACCACGCAGTCAGCGGGCGACCGTGCCGGTCGGGGTCAGGTGCATCCGGGCGAGCAACTGCCGGGCCTGGTCGGCCAGGTCGGCCTCCACGGTCACCGCGTACTGGCTGGCCCGCAGGGAACTGGACGAGGTGAAATCCCGTCGGCCCCCGGCCATCGCGTGGGCCACCGCGCCGAACACGGCACCCCAGATCGCGCCGATCACCAGCCCCAACACGATCACCGCGACCCAGTTCCCCGCGGTGAAGATGCCGAAGAGCAGCCCGATGAAGAGCCCGAACCAGGCGCCCGCGCCGGCACCCACCAGGGCGGCCCGGCCGGTGGTCAGCCGGCTCGTGATCGTCTCGACCAGGGTGAGGTCGGTGCCGACGATCGACGTCCGCTCCACCGGGAACCGGTTGTCCGCCAGGTAGTCCACCACCTGCTGCGCCGACGGGTAGTCCGGGTATGACCCGATAGTGACGGTCGGCGGACCCGCCTGGGGTCCGTGTCCGTCCTTGCTCGGGGCGGCGGGACGACCAGCCGGACCGGACGGGAGGTTGTCGCCGCCGGGCATCCCGGGTCGCCAGGCCGGCGTCGAGGGTCTGGACATGAGCATCCTCCTTCGTCAACGCGGCGTTCCCGGCAGGCCGACGCGGTAACGCCCGCAGGGCGCCGGACGACGGCCGACCCCCCCCCGCATGCCGCGGAGCCTGGTGGGTAGCCACGGGCGTGGACGCCGGACGGATCAGCGAGCACGGGTTCCTCGCAGACGGACGTAGCGCCGCGCTGGTCGACCGGGCCGGTGCGGTGAACTGGTGGTGCCCGTCCCGTTTCGACGGCCCCTCGGTCTTCGGGCGGCTGCTCGACGACTCCGCCGGGCACTGGAGCATCCGGCCCGAGGACGATTTCACCAGCGAACGGTCCTACCTGGACGACACGTTGGTGCTGCGTACCGTCTTCACCACCCGGACCGGAACGGTGGCCGTCACCGACGCCCTGGGGCTGGAGCCCGGCGCACGCGGCCACGAGATCGGCCTGAGCTCCCCGCGGGTGCTCGCCCGGGTCGTCGAGGGGCGCTCCGGTGAGGTGCCGATGCGGGTGGAGTACGAGCCCCGCTTCGAGTACGGCCGGGTCCGCGCCTACCTCCACGGCAGCCCGGACATCCTCGACGCCGTCGCCGGCGGCACGCGGCTGAGCTTCCGCACGAACGTTCCGATGACGTGCGGCGACGGTGCCGCGTCCGGGCGGTTCACCGCCCGCGCCGGCTCCACCCACCACTTCACCCTCGGGTACGCGCCGACCTATGACGGTGGGGAGCCGGCGCTGCCCGACGCCGACCAGGTGGTGGCCGACGCGGTCGCCGGCTGGCGGTCCTGGGCCGACCTGCATCGGGACCAGTACCGCGGCCTCTACCGGGACCAGGTGCGGCGCAGCGCGCTGGTGGTGCAGGGGATGACCTACCAGCCCAGCGGCGGAGTGGTCGCGGCGGCCACCACCTCGCTCCCCGAGGAACTGGGCGGCGACCGCAACTACGACTACCGCTTCGTCTGGCTCCGCGACTTCAGCCTCACCATCCAGGCGCTCTGGCTGGCCGCCTGCCCGGACGAGGCAGACCGGCAGTTCGCCTGGGTGTCCCGGGCCATGGGCCGGATCGACGACGAGCCCGTGCCGATCATGTACGGCGTGGAGGGCGAGCGGGACCTCACCGAACACCGCCTCGACCACCTCGCCGGGTACGCCGGCAGCCGGCCGGTCTTCGTCGGCAACGACGCCTGGCGGCAGCGGCAGCATGACGTGCTCGGCGAGATCCTCGACGCCGCCTGGTTGATGCGGCACTACCTCGACCCGATGTCGCCCGAGGTCCGGCACCTGCTGCACGCCCTCGCCGACCGGGCGGTGCGGGTCTGGCACGAGCCGGACGCCGGGATGTGGGAGGCCCGGGATGCCGAGCGGCACTACCTGTCGTCCAAGGTGCAGTGCTGGACCGCGCTGGACCGGGCAGTCCGCTTCGGGCGGCGGATCGGCGATGACGGTGACGTGGCCCGCTGGGCGGCGGCCCGGGACGAGGTGCGCCAAGAGGTGCTCACCCGGGGCTGGAACGAGCGGCTCGGCGCGTACACCGGAGCCTTCGACTCGGACAACCTGGACGCCTCGGTGCTGCTCATGCCGCTGGTCGGCTTCCTGCCCGCCGACGACCCCCGGATGCGGTCCACGATGGACGTGGTGGAGCACCACCTGTCCCGGGATGGCCTGCTGCGACGCTGGGACACCGACCCGGCCGGCTTCGTGATCTGCTCGTTCTGGCTGGTCAGCTGCCTTGCCATGGCCGGCGAGCTGGACCGGGCGTGCCGCATGTTCGAGCAGCTCGTCGCCCGGGCCAACGACCTGGGCCTGTACGCCGAGCAGATCGACCAGGCCACCGGCGAGCAGCTGGGCAACTTCCCGCAGGCCTTCTCGCACATCGGCCTGGTCAATGCCGGGGGTTGTATCACTGACGCCGCCGAACGGCTCGGCCGCGCCGGGCGAGCGGCCGTGCCGACCGGTACGGCGACCACGGAGGGAGCACGCGGATGACCGGACGACTGGCGCGACTCACGCAGTCGGGATGAGGATCTCGAACCAGACAGTCGAGCCGCGCACCGTCGGGTCGGTGCCCCACGCGTCGCTCAGCTCCTCGATCAGCCCCAGGCCCCGCCCGCGGCTGCTCAGGGTGTCGGTCTGCGCCCGGTTCACCTGACCCCGGGTACCGGAGTCGGCGACTGAGACCAGCAGCCGTTCCGCACTCAGGTCGATCTCCACCCGGGCGGCGGTGCCGGCGTGCAGCAGCGCGTTGGTGGTCAGCTCGCTGGTGCACAGCACCGCGGCGCTGATCACCCCCTCGGGTACCTGCCATTCGGTGAGCCGTGCGTTCATCCAGTGGCGCACCCGGCTCGGCGCGGTCGGCTCCGCCGGCACCTTTATGCCGGCCGAGCGGCTCGGCTTGATCGCGTGCTCCACGGCCAGCACCGCCACGTCGTCCTCCGTCGCGCCGGGCACGGCGGCGGTGGCCACCGCGCAGAGCGCCCGTGGGTCGCCGCTGCTCGCGGCCGTCACCGCCGCGCCCAGTCCGGCCAGCCCGCTGGACAGGTCCTGCCAGCGCCGCTCCACCACCCCGTCGCTGTACAGCAGCAGGGTGTCGCCGGGCCGGAACGGCACGGTGGTGGTGCCCGAGCGGTAGCCGAGACCCAGCGGCGGGCCGGGGGACAGCTCGACATACTCGGCCGTTGGCTCGCCGTCGACCGGGCAGCGCCGGATCAGCGGGGCGGGATGCCCGGCGCTGGCCAGGGTCATCCGCTCCTGGTCGGCCTCGATCACCCCGAACACCACCGTGACGAAGAGCTCCGGCGTGCCGCCCTCGACGCCGAGGCTGGCGACCAGCCGGTCCAGACCGGCGAGCACGGCGTCCGGGCGGGGATCGGTGAGCGCCAGCGCGCGCAGCGCCGCGCGTACCTGGCCCATCCGGGCGGCGGCCTGGACGTCGTGCCCGGCCACGTCGCCGAGGACCACGCCGAGCGCGCCGGTGGGCAGCACGAACGCGTCGTAGAAGTCGCCGCCGGCGGCGTTGCCGTCCACGCCCGGGTCGTACCGGGCGGCGATGCGCAGCCGGGGCAGGTCGGGCAGCCGCTCGGGGAGCATGCTGCGCTGCAGCAGTTGGGCGGTGCCGTGCTGGGTCTCGAAGCGGCGGGCCCGTTCGGCGGCCTGGCCGACCAGCTCCGCCGAGGCGGCGAGCAGCGCGCGTTCCGCCGGCGACCAGGGATGCGACGTCTGGTAGCCGACGGCCAGCGCGCCCCGGATCACCGCCGAGCGCAGCGGCAGGGCGGCGAGCGACCGGATCTTCTGGTCATGTCGGTCCGCCGCGGACTCCCGCAACGGCTGCCCGTCGGCGGTGAAGACGGGCACGCCGCTGCGGGCGGTCACCACCATCGGCAGGGGCGAGTCGGCCGGCACCCGTCGCCACAACGGCGGGAGCCGTTCGTCGGCCTCGTCCAGCAGTTCGCCCCGGATACGGCGGACCATGCGCCAGGCCGACCCCTCGTCGATCCCGAAGCTGACCTGGTCGGCGCCGAAGGCGTCGAGGCCGTAGCGCAGGGTGACCCGGGCGACGTCGTCGAGGGTGAGCGTGCCGGATAGCGCGGCGGCGAAGTCGCTCAGGCTCTGCAACTGTCGGGTGACCTGGGTGGTCTGCGCGGCCACGCTGAGCACGCCGATGGTCCGGCCGGCGCTGTCCCGCACCGGTGAGAAGCCGCGGGTGAACGTGGCCGGCTCGGTGGGGCCGGTGTGGTCCCGGTCGACCGGCAGCACCGCCTCGCGCTCCAGGAAGGGCTCGCCCCGCCGGTACGCCCGTTCGATCACCTCTCCGGTGCCCGGTTCGTGCCAGATGTCGGCGAACACCTCCGCCGCCGGCCGGCCGAGCGCCTGCGGATGCCGCGCCCCGATCAGCTCGGCGTACCCCTCGTTGTAGACCAGGACCAGGTCGTCGCCGTAGAGCAGGGCCATCGGCACGGGCGAGGCGAGCACCAGGTCGACCACGGCGCGGACGGCCGGATCCCACTCCTCGGGTGCGCCGAGCGGCGTGTCGGCCCACCGGAGGGTCGACGCGGCGGCCGGCGTGCCGAACGCGGTGGCACCCGGGCCCGTGGGCGCTCCCGAGGTGGGTGCAGATGGCGTCGGAATCCGCCCAACCGTGCCTGGCATGACGGCAGCCTATCCGGAGAGTGGCCTGAAAGTTCCGCTCAGGTGGCTGAGCGTGGCCCCCCCGGCCGCACGGAGGGGATTGATCCGCTCGTCAGAGGGCAGAAGGAAACCCGGGGCGACCCGGGTGGAGGAAACGCGATGGCGCAGCAGGCGGACGGACCGGACGAGGCGCACCGCCGGCCGGCGGGCGTGAGTGACGAGACCGTCACGGCGCTCGGCAAGCTCAGCGAGGCCCTGGAGGCGGTGGAACGGGCCCGTGGGCACCTCTATTCGCTGCACCAGCTGATCGGCCATGCCGACCTGATGCTCGACGACGCGGTGGAGCTGTTCCGGTCCGCCGGCCACCACGAGATCGCCGACCGGATCGGCCGGGACCTGATCGGCCGTAACGTGATCGCCGGGCGCTGGACCTTCCAGATCGTCGAGGACTTCGACGACGGGTACCACGCGCTCTTCCAGGAGTTGGACCGCCGAGCCCGCGACGAACTGGTCGGCGGCCGGCGTCACCTCTACGAGGCGGAGATGAAGGAACGCCGGCGCAGCCGGGGACGGCCGGGGCACGAGGCGCGCCCCGGCGCCGACGGCTAGTCGCGGTGTCCGGCGGCCGGAGCTCCGCTCACACGTCCGGGCCGGTCCGGCCGGTGGTCGACGGCCGGTACGCCCGGTCCGCGTCGGTCATCTCCCGCCGCTCGGCCTCCGGGCCGGCCCCGCGGTCCACCGCCTCGGGCCCATGGCCGAACGCGGCCTCCTCACCGGCTTCGTTGCCGGTGACGTCGTCGGCCTGCCCGTCGACGGTCGACCGGGCCAGCGCCCGATCCAGCTCGTGCAGGGGAGTGCGGGTCTCGTCGCGCCACACGTGGCGGTCGTTGTCCGTCATTCTCCAGCGGTACCCGGGCGCGGTGATCGCAAACGGCCGGATCGGCGACGTCAGGGCGTCGGCCGGTCGATCGTGCCCCGCCAGGCGCCGGTCTCCTGGCCGCGTCGCTCGATGAACTGCTTGAACCGCTTCAGGTCGCCCTTGGCGCGGCGGTCCACCATGCCGAACCTGTCGCCGGCCTGCTCGACCACGCCCTGCGGCTCGAACTCCATCTGCAGGGTGACCCGGGTGTGTCCGTTGTCGAGACGGTGGAAGGTCACCACGCCGGCCTGCCGGCTGCCCTCGGTCGACCGCCAGGCCACCCGCTCGTCCGGTAGCTGCTCGGTGATCTCGGCGTCGAACTCGCGCTTCACACCGGCGATCTCGATCGTCCAGTGCGTCATCGTGTCGGAGAGCTGTCGAACCTCCTGGACGCCCTCCATGAAATGCGGAAACTCCTCGAACTGCGTCCACTGGTCGTACGCGGTGCGGATCGGAACGGAAACGTCAACATGCTCCATCACGCCGCTCATCGCGGGATCCCCCCTTCCGCCGGTGTCGTGTTCGGATCGTGGGCCGATCCGGTCACCAGCGGGTCGTCTCGTTTTTGTGTCCGAGTGCTGCCCACACCTCGGAAACCGTCTGGTAACGGGTGCCGTCCGGCAGGCCCTCCAGGGCGGCGACGATGTCCGCCGGCGCCTGGTTCTCCCGCGCGTTGGCCACCAGGGTGTCGCGGTCCCCGGGCAGGGCCGACATGGTGATGAACCGGCCGAGGCGGCTGCGTGCCTCGACGTCGTCCATGCTCATCCCCTGCGGGTTGCCGCCGCGGCTCGCGCCGGCCGTCAGCGTCTTCGGCTCCGGCTGGTCCTCGCCCGCGGGCTCCGGCTGACGGGACTCCTCGACGCGGGAGCCGCCCGCCCCCGGCCCCTGCAGGAGGCCGCTGACGTCCTGGACCATGTTGTCGTCGACCCTGGGCGAGTGCTTGCTGCTGCCACGTTCCATGCCGACAGACATGCCCGAGGGGACCGCCGGTAAACCGGGGGCGGCCGGCCGAGCCGGTCATCGGGCCACGAACCGGCCGAACCCGCTCACAGGTCGGCCGCGGCACGTGGCGGCGGCGCCGGCTCGCCCGGGTCCCCGGCGCCGGACCGCGTCGCCCGCCCGCGCTGGAGCTCGGCGTTGACCTCTACGCCGAGCATGAGCGCGCAGTTGGAGAGGTAGAGCCAGACCAGGAAGGCGATGACCGCGCCGAGACTGCCGTACGTCACGTCGTAGGCGCCGAAGTTGGCGACATAGACGCCGAAGCCGGCGGAGACGAGTACCCAGGCCAGCAGGGCGAGGACGCCGCCCGGGGTGAGCCAGCGGAACCTGGGCGGCCGGACGCTCGGGGCGATCCAGAACAGCAGCGACAGCAGCGTCATCGCCACCAGGGCGAGCAGCGGCCACTTCGCCACCGTCCACACCATGCGTGCCAGCCCGCCGACGTGCAGCCGGTCCCCGACCGCGTCGGTGACCGGGCCGCTGACGATCAGCCCGGTGGCGACCACGGCGAGCAGCAGCAGCGACAGCGCGGCCAGGCCGATCTGCAGCGGGCGGAGCCGGTAGAACGGCCGCGCCTCCTCGACGCGACAGACGGCGTTGGACGCCCGGGTGAACGCGCCGATGAACCCGGACGCCGACCAGAGCGCGCCGAGCAGGCCGAAGCTGAGCAGCACCTTGACCGCCGACCCCCGCTGCTCCACCACCCCGCGTACGGCGCTGACGAAGCCGTCGTTGCCGACCACCGAGCCCGCGCCGATCTCCCAGGCCAGGCCGATCACCGTGTCGACGGTCCGCTCGCCGTCGGAGACCAGCCCGACCAGGGCCACCACCACGACGGTGGCGGGGAAGAGGGCCAGCACCCCGTAGTACGTCAGCGCCGCCGCCCAGTCCGCGCAGTTGTCCTTGACGAAGTTCCGCCCGCTGCGGGCCAGCACCCCGCGCCAGGTGGACCAGCTCAGCTGGCGTATTTGCCGGGGGATTCGGGCCCGCTGCCGGCCGGTGACCATCGGTTCCGTCGTCGCCCCCATGACCGCCTCCTCGACGCCGGCGCGCACCTGCGGCGCGTGGCCCGCCACGTCCGCCACGGCGCGCTGGTGCCGTTCGGTACCCCGCCGGGAGAATCGACAAACCGGGTGCCGGTTTGCCGCCGGAGCGTGCGGGAACCGTCATAAGGAATCCATCGAGACGGAGGAGGACGAGATGCCAGGGCGCGAGGTACTGCCCAGCACGCTGCGGCGCTCCCCGGACAAGGCGCAGCGGACCTGGGCGAAGACGCACGACTCGGCCGTGGAGACGTACGGCGAGGGACAGCGGGCACACCGCACCGCGTTCGCCGCGCTGAAGCACGAGTTCGAGAAGGTGGGCGACCACTGGGAGCCGAAGGGCCGCAAGGGGCCGAGCGACCGGCAGGCAGCCGGAGGTGGCCCGGCGCGGCGGGCACCCACGGCGGGCGGGGTGGACGCCAACGCTCCCAAGGAGCACCTGATGGAGGTCGCCAAGAAGCTGGACGTGCCGGGCCGGTCCCGGATGACCAAGCCGGAGCTGGTGAAGGCGATCCAGAAGGCGAACCTGCGCCAGACCACCAAGACCCGCGAGAACGCCAAGGCGCGCGGCCGCTGACCCGCACCTGGAAAGAGTGGCTGCCCAGGGCGGGCAGCCACTCTCCTCGCGTACGAGCCGGTTACCAGTGACCCCCGCCCGGGGCCTCGATGTGCACTGTCTTCACCGTGCTGAACTCGTCGAGCAGCTCCGGGCCGTACCCGAAGCCCTGTCCGCTGCCGCGGCGCGGCTGCGCGGCACCGCCCGGCGCGCCCCCGAAGACCGAGTTGACCTTGACCGTGCCCACCGGCAGTTCCCGCCAGGCCCGCTGGGCGTGGCTCATCGAGCCGGTCAGCACCGTGGCGGCCAGCCCGTACGGGGAGTCGGCGGCGCATCGCAGTCCCTCGCTGAACGAGTCGACCACGACCACCGCGGCGACCGGTCCGAACGTCTCCTCGCGGACCAGGACCATCTCGTGCCGGCAGTCGGCGACCACGGTCGCCGGGTAGAACGCGCCCGGCCCGTCCGGGATCTCCCCGCCGGCACGGATGCGCGCTCCCTCGGCCGCCGCCACGGTGACCTGCCCGTGCACGTGGTCCCGGTGCCGCCGGTCGACCAGCGGCCCGAGCTGCGTGCCGGGGTCCCGGCCCGGACCCAGCCTCAGCGCCTCGGCCCGATCGACCAGCGCGTCGACGAAGTCCTCCGCCACGTCCCGGTGCACGTAGATCCGTTCCACCGCGACGCAGATCTGCCCGGCGTTGGCGAAGCAGCCCAGCGCCGCCTGCTCGGCCGCCCAGACCGGGTCCACGTCGGCGTCGATCACCAGTGGGTCGCTGCCGCCGTTCTCCAGCAGCACCTTGGCGCCGGTGCGGGCACCCGCGGCGGCGATCGACCGGCCGGTGGCGGTCGAGCCGACGTTGGCCACCACGTCCACTTCCTGCTCGGCCAGTGCCGCGCCCACCCGGCCGCCGCCGGTGAGCAGCGACAGCACGCCGGCGGGCAGCGCGGAGTCCAGGGCCCTGGCCAGCAGCCAGCCGGTGGCGGGGGTGCGTTCGCTCGGCTTGTAGAGCACCACGTTGCCGGTGACCAGGGCCGCACCGAGCAGCCCGCAGGAGACCGCCACCGGGTCGTTCCAGGGGGTGATCGCGGCGACCACGCCGCGCGGTTCGGGGGCCATGAAGTCGAGGGCGGAGTGGCCGCCGTGCAGCGTCCGCCCGCCGCGCACCGGGCCCAGCTCCGCGTACTGCCGCAGCGTGCCGACGCCGGCCGCCACGCCGGCGCGGGCGTCGTCCAGCGGCTTGCCCATCTCCGCCGTGGTGGCCTGGGCCAGCTCCTCGGCGCCGGCCGCCACCGCGTCCGCCGCCCGGTGCAGCGCCGCCGCCCGGTCCGCCGGGGCGGTCGCCGCCCACGCCGCCGCCACGCCCCGGGCGGCCTCGACCGCCTTGGCCACCTCGTCCGCCGTCGCCACCGGCATGTTGGTCACCGGGGAGCCGTCGGCCGGATCGTGTACGACCAGCTCGCCTCCCGCGCCCCCGGCACCCCACACTCCACCTATGAGCTGTGCGACCGTGTACATGCGGCGGTGGATGCCCCGGCCCGGGCAAGCCAAACGCGTTTCGTCCGGTAACCAGCCGGGTAGGCGGATCCGGTGAATCCCACCGGCACGGCGGACGCCGTCGTGGTCGGCGCCGGCCACAACGGGCTGGTGGCCGCGAACCTGTTGGCCGACGCGGGCTGGGAGGTCCTCGTGCTGGAGGCCACCCAGGCGCCCGGCGGGGCGATCCGGTCCGCCGAGGTCACCGCCCCCGGCTATCTCAGCGATCTCTACAGCTCCTTCTACCCCCTCGGGTACGCCTCACCGGTGCTGCGCGGGCTCGGCCTCGACCGGTACGGGCTGGCCTGGACACACGCCCCGGACGTGCTGGCCCACCTGTTTCCCGACGGACGGGCGGCGGTGGTGAACCGGGACCCGGACGCCACCGCGGCCTCGCTGGCGGCGTTCGCCCCCGCCGACGGGGACGGCTGGCGGCAGGCGTACGCCGACTGGGGCCAGGTGGCCGAACCGATGCTCGATGCCATCACCACCCCCTTCCCGCCGATCCGCGGCGGGCTGAGCCTGCTACGCCGGCTGCGCGTGTCCGGCGCGTTGCGGCTGGGCCGCCGGTTGGTGCTGCCGGTGCGCAAGCTCGGCGACGAGCTGTTCGCCGGCGAGGGCGGCCCGGCGCTGCTCGCCGGCTGCGCGCTGCACACCGACCTGTCCCCCGAGGAGGCCGGTTCCGGGGTGTACGGGTGGCTGCTCGTCATGCTCGGCCAGCAGGTCGGCTGGCCGGTGCCGGTCGGCGGCGCCCAGAAGATCACCGACGCGCTGGTGGCCCGGCTGGTCGAGCGGGGCGGCCGGATCGACTACGGCGCCCGGGTCGATCGGGTGCTCATCGCCCGGGGCCGGGCGATGGGGGTGCGCACCGCCGGCGGCGCCGCCTGGCGGGCCCGCCGGGCGGTGCTGGCCGACGTGCCCGCCCCGGCGCTCTACCTGGACCTGGTCGGTGCCGCGGCGCTGCCGCCCCGGCTGGTCGAGGATCTGGCCCACTTCCGCTGGGACGGCTCCACGCTGAAGGTGGACTGGGCGCTGTCCGCGCCGGTGCCGTGGAAGAACCCGGCCGTGGCGGGTGCCGGCACCGTGCACCTCGGCGCCGACCTGAACGGCCTCACCACGTACTCGGCGGCGCTGGCCCGGCGGGAGGTGCCCCGGGACCCGTTCCTGCTGGTGGGGCAGATGTCGGTGGCCGACCCGAGCCACTCGCCGGCGGGCACCGAGTCGCTCTGGTCGTACACCCACCTGCCGTTCCGGCGGCACTGGCGGGCCGAGGAGATCGCCACCCACCTGGAGCGGATGGAGGAGGTGCTGGAGGAGGCCGCCCCGGGCTTCCGCTCGCTGATCGTCGGGCGACACGTGGCCGGCCCGGCCGACCTGGAGGCGGGCGACCCGAGCCTGGTCGGCGGCGCGGTCGGCGGCGGCACCTCGGCCGCGTACCAGCAGCTCTTCCTGCGGCCGATCCCCGGCCTCGGACGGGCGGACACCCCGGTGGACCGGCTCTTCCTGGCCAGCTCGTCGGCGCACCCGGGCGGCGGGGTGCACGGCGCCCCCGGCGCGAACGCCGCGCGGGCCGCCCTGGCCCGGGACCGTACGGTCACCGGCGGCCTGTACGCGAGCGCGATCGGCGCCGCCCACCGGGCGGTCTACCGCTGATCCTCGCCCCGCTCGGTGCCCGCGCAGCGTGAGCTGGCGGTCGACTGCCGCTCAGCGCTCCAGTTTGCGGTGCCGGCTACGCAGCTTGAACGGCATCAGCGCACTCTCGATCTTGGTGGCTGTGGTCATCTTCGAAACGCCCTCACGGCGCTCCTCGAAGCGGATCGGCACCTCCAGGATGGTGTGCCCCAGCTTGGTGGCGAGGTAGTGCATCTCCACCTGGAAGCTGTAGCCGTTGGACTGCACGCGGTCCAGCCCGATGTCGCGCAGCGCGTCCGCCCGCCAGATCTTGAAGCCGGCGGTGAGGTCCCGGATCCGCACCCGCAGCAGGGTGTGCACGTAGAGGTTGGCCCAGCCGCTGAGCGCGCGCCGGTACAGCGGCCAGCTCTCGTCCAGCTCGCCGCCGGGCACGTAGCGTGAGCCGATGACCACGCTGGCCTGGGTGGCGAGCAGCGCGCCGAGCATGCCGGGCAGCGCCGCCGGCGGGTGGGACAGGTCCGCGTCCATCTGCGCCACGAATTCCGCGCCGTCGTCGAGCGCCCGGCCGATCCCGTCCACGTACGCCCGGCCGAGTCCCTCCTTGCCCGGGCGGTGCGCCACCAGCACCCGGTCCGGGTGCTCGATGGCCAGCTTGTCGGCCACCTCGCCGGTGCCGTCCGGAGAGTTGTCGTCGGCGACGAGCACCTTCAGCCCGGGCAGCGGCAGGGCGAGGAGCCGCTCGACCAGCGCAGGAAGGTTGCCCGCCTCGTTGTAGGTCGGAACGACGACGGTCAGGCGTGCGTCGCGCCACGGAGAGGGCAACTGCACGGGTTCGATCATCACGGACATCCTCGGTCGGCCGACAGGTTCACCTGAGAGGGTAGCCAGTCGTCGCTGTCAGTTCCGCACAGACGTCCGGTCAGCACCATGGAGGCGGCCTGCGGCGACAGCCCCCATGGGTTAGCTTCTCGGGGGCGGCGGGTATCGCGGGACCGGGCCGGGCGCGGCGGGGACAGCAGCCGGCCGGGCGGCACGGGCGGCGGCTGCGCCGGAGTTGATGTTTACTCCTCGGGGGGTCGGGAACCCGCCGCCCGTGCGACGGGACCACGAGCGGGATCAGTGCAGGTCAGCCCGGGTTGACCCGGCTGCTGACCGGTTCCCGTCCGGCCTGTACGACGCGGTGCTGCTGGACCGCGACGGCACGCTGATCGAGGACGTGCCCTACAACGGCGACCCGGAGAAGGTCCGCGCGGTGCCCGGCGCGCGGGAGGCCCTGGACCGGCTGCGCGCGGCCGGCCTGCGCCTGGCGGTGGTCAGCAACCAGTCCGGCCTGGCCCGGGGCTACTTCACCGTCGACGAACTGCGCCGGGTCAACGCCCGGGTGGAGGAGCTGCTCGGGCCGTTCGACAGCTGGCAGATCTGCCCGCACGGCGAGCCGGACGGCTGCGCCTGCCGCAAGCCGGCTCCGGGCCTGGTGCACGCCGCTGCCCGGGCGCTGGGCACCACACCGACCCGGTGCGTGCTGGTCGGCGACATCGGCACCGACATGATCGCCGCCGCCGCGGCCGGCGCCACCGGCATCCTGGTGCCCACCCCGGCCACCCGGCCGGCGGAGGCGGCCGCCGCGCCCACGGTCGTCGGCGACCTGCCGGGCGCGGTCACGGAGATCCTGCACCGGATCCGGCTGGTGGCCGCGCCCGCCGCCGCGCCCCGGCGCGGCACGGTGCTGGTGGCGCGCAGCGACGCCGCCGGGGACGTGCTGGTCACCGGCCCCGGCATCCGGGCGATCGCCGCCGGCGCCCAGCGGGTGGTGTTGCTCTGCGGGCCACGCGGCCGGGCCGCCGCCGAGATGCTGCCCGGCGTGGACGAGATCATCGAGTGGCCGCTGCCGTGGATCGATGCCCCGGCCGGCGCGGTCGATCCGGCGGACCTGCGCCGGCTCACCGCCCGGCTCGCCGCGCTCGGGGCGGAGGAGGCGGTGATCTTCACGTCGTTCCACCAGTCGGCGTTGCCCCTCGCGCTGCTGCTGCGGATGGCCGGGATACCCCGGATCAGCGCGATCAGCGACGACTACCCGGGCTCCCTGCTCGACGTCCGGCACCGCGTACCGGTCGGGGTGCCGGAACCGGAGCGGGCGCTCTCGCTCGCCGCGGCGGCCGGCTACGCGCTGCCCGCCGACGACGAGCCGGGCCTGCGGCTGCGCGTCGACCGGTTGCCGCCCGCCCCGGCCGGGCTCGGCGAGCCGGGCTACGTCGTGCTGCACCCGGGTTCCTCGGTGGAGACCCGGGCCTGCCCGCCCGAGCTGGCCACCAGGATCGTCCGGGTGCTCAGCGCCGCCGGCCACCGGGTGGTGGTGACCGGCGGCCCGGACGAACGGGAGCTGACCGCTCGGGTCGCCGCCGCCGGCGGCCTCGACCTGGGCGGGTGCACCGGGCTCGGCGAACTCGCCGCGGTGATCGCCCGGGCCGGCGCGCTGGTGGTCGGCAACACCGGGCCGGCGCACCTGGCCGCCGCGCTCGGGGTGCCGGTGGTCAGCCTGTTCGCCCCCACCGTCCCGTTCGGGCAGTGGGGGCCGTACCGGGTGCCGGTCGTCCGGCTCGGCGACGCGGGGGCGGCCTGCCGGGGCACCCGGGCCACCCGCTGCCCGGTGCCCGGCCACCCCTGCCTCTCGGCCGTCGAGCCGGGCCGGGTGCTGGAGGCGTTGCGGCTGCTCGGCGTACCCGCCGACGCACCGGAGCCCCTGGCCGCGGGGCCGGCCGTACCCGCCGGCGGGGTGGTGCGATGAATGTACTGGTCTGGCACGTGCACGGTTCCTGGACCACGTCGTTCGTGCACGGCAAGCACCACTACCTGGTGCCGGTCACGCCGGACCGGGGCCCGTACGGCCTCGGCCGGGCGCGCACCTACCCGTGGCCGGAAAACGCCGTCGAGGTGACCCCAGCGGAGCTGCGCCGGGCCGAGGTGGACGTGGTGCTGCTGCAGCGCCCCGAGGAGTTCGACCTGGCCTGCGAATGGCTGGGCCGCCGGGTGGGCCGCGACGTGCCGGCGATCTACGTCGAGCACAACACCCCGAAGGGTGACGTGCCGAACACCCGGCACCCGATGGCCGACCGGGACGACCTGCTGCTCACCCACGTCACCGGATTCAACGAGCTGTGCTGGGACAACGGCCAGACCCGCACCGCTGTGGTCGAACACGGGGTGGTCGCCCCGGCCGTCGAGTGGACCGGCGAGCTGGACCGGCTCGCCGTCGTCATCAACGAGCCGGTACGCCGCTGGCGGGTCACCGGCACCGACCTGCTGACCCGCTTCGCCGAGATCGCCCCACTGGACGTCTACGGCATGGGGGTGGCCGGACTGGCCGACCGGCTCGGGCTGCCGCCGGAGCGGCTGACCAGCCACGACGACGTGCCGCAGCACGCCATGCACGCCGAGCTGGCCCGGCGGCGGGCGTACCTGCACCTGTGCCGGTGGACCTCGCTCGGGCTGAGCCTGATCGAGGCGATGACCATCGGCATGCCCGTGGTGGCGCTGGCCACCACCGAGGCCGTGGAGGCGGTACCGCCGTCCGCCGGTGCCCTCTCCACCCGGGTCGACGTGCTGCTGGACGCGGCCCGTGGCCTCGTCGACGACCCGGCGGCGGCCCGCCGGGCGGGCGCCGTCGCCCGGGCCGCGGCCCGGGACCGCTACGGCCTGGAGCGTTTCCTCGCCGACTGGGACCGGCTGCTGGAGGAGGAAGTATGCGCATCGCGATGATCTCGGAGCACGCCAGTCCGCTCGCCGTCCTCGGCGGCGAGGACGCCGGCGGCCAGAACACGCATGTCGCGGAGCTCTCCGCCGCGCTCGCGGCCGCCGGTCACGACGTCCGCGTGTACACCCGGCGCGACGCCGTGGACATGCCGGTGAAGGTGCGCGCCCCGGACGGCTACGCCGTGGTGCACGTGCCCGCCGGGCCGGCCGAGCCGGTCGCCAAGGACGACCTGCTGCCGTACATGCCCGCGTTCGGGGAGTGGCTCGCCGAGCGGTGGCGGGCCGGCGACTGGCAGCCCGACGTGGTACACGGGCACTTCTGGATGAGCGGCATCGCCGCCCTCGCCGCCGGCCGGCGGACCGGGGTGCCGGTGGTGCAGACGTACCACGCGCTCGGCACGGTCAAGCGGCGCCACCAGGGCACCCAGGACACCAGCCCGCCGGGCCGGATCGGGCACGAGCGGGAGCTGGGCCGTTCGGTCGACCGGGTGGTCGCCCAGTGCCAGGACGAGGTCGCCGAGCTGGTCCGGCTGGGGGTGCCCCGCTCCCGGATCACCGTCGTCCCGTCCGGGGTGAACCTGAGCACCTTCGCCCCGCTCGGCCCGGTCGCCGAGCGCGACGGCACCCGGCAGCGCATCCTCACCGTCGGGCGGCTGGTGGAACGCAAGGGTTTCCAGGACGTCGTCCGGGCCACCGCGCTGGTGCCCGGGGCCGAGTGTGTGGTGGTGGGCGGGCCACCGGCCGGGTTGCTGGAGACCGACGCGTACGCGCTGCGGCTGCGGGCGCTCGCCGAGTCCTGCGGGGTCGCCGACCGGGTCAAGCTGATCGGCGCGGTGCCCCGCGAGGAGATGGGTCGCTGGTACCGCTCGGCGGACGTGCTGGTGGCCGCGCCCTGGTACGAGCCGTTCGGGCTCACCCCGTTGGAGGCGATGGCGTGCGGCGTACCGGTGATCGGCACCGCGGTCGGCGGCCTGATCGACACGGTGGTGCCCGGGCGGACCGGTGACCTGGTGCCCGCCCGGGACCCGGTGGCGCTCGGCGCCGCGATCCGCCGGCTGTTCGCCGAGCGGATCCGCCGCTTCGCGTACGCCACGGCGGCGTTGGAGCGGACCCGCACCCACTACTCCTGGTCGACCACGGCGGAGCGGCTCGCCGCGGTGTACGGCGAGGTGGCCGCCGTGCGCCGGCCCACCCGGGTGGTCGCCTGATGGCGGCGCCGGACTCCAGCGGCAGCCGGCCGTCGGCGGCGGCGCCGGACTCCAGCGGCAGCCGGCCGTCGGCGGCGACGCTCGGGCCGGCCGTCGGCGGGACGGTGCTGGAGGACCACCTGACCCAGCTGGCCGCCGCCCTGCTGCCGCTGCGCGGGTCGGAGCAGCTGCTGGCCCGCTGGGGCGGGGAGCTGGCGCACCGGCTGGCCGCCGGTGGGCGACTGCTGGTGGCCGGCAACGGCGGCAGCGCCGCCGAGGCCCAGCACCTCACCGCCGAACTGGTCGGCAAGCTGCGCGACGACCGGGCGCCGCTGTCCGCGATCGCGCTGCACGCCGAGACCTCCGCGCTGACCGCCATCGGCAACGACTACGGCTTCCCGGAGGTCTTCGCCCGCCAGGTCCGCGCCCACGGCCGCCCCGACGACATCCTCCTGCTGCTCTCCACCAGCGGCGCCAGCGGCAACCTGCTCGCCGCCGCCCGCGCCGGACGCGAGCACGGCCTGCGCTGCTGGGCCCTGACCGGCCCGACCCCCAACCCGCTCGCCGACGCCTGCCACGAGACGCTCGCCATCGATTCGCCCGAGGGCCAGGTGGCGCAGGAACTGCACCTGGTCGCCATCCACGTGCTCTGCGAGTACGTCGAGCGGGCCCTGCCGGTCGCGCTCACCACGCCAGCGGCGGAACCGGCGCCGGCCGGTCCGGTGCGTACCGGCGTCGAGGTGGTGCTCGGCGACGGTGCCGGCCGGGAGGTGCAGCCGGGATGAGGAGGTCGAGCGTGACGGGACCCGTGGTGGTGCTCGGCGACACCCTGCTGGACCGGGACGTCGAGGGCGTGGTGAACCGGCTCTGCCCGGACTCCCCAGGGCCGGTGCTCGACGAGTCCACGTACGCCGATCGGCCGGGCGGCGCAGGCCTGGCCGCCGTCTTCGCCGCCGCCGGGGGCGCCGAGGTCGCGCTGGTCACCGCGATCGCCGACGACGCGGGCGGGGCCCGGCTCGGCACGCTGCTCGCCGCCGCCGGCGTGCAGCTGTACGCGCTGCCGCTGGCCGGGGCCACGCCGGAGAAGGTCCGGCTGCGGGCGCGGGGGCGGGTGCTGCTGCGCCACGACCGGGGCGGGCCGGCCAGCCCGCCCGGCGAGCCGAGCGAGGCCGTGCTGCGCCTGCTCAGCAACGCCTCCGCGGTGCTGGTCAGCGACTACGGCCGGGGCCTGGCCCAGCTGCCGGCGTTGCGGGCCGCGCTCGCCGCCACCCGCGCGCCGGTGGTCTGGGATCCGCACCCGCGCGGCCCGGCCGCGGTGCCTGGGGTGCACCTCGCCACCCCGAACGAGCCCGAGGCTCGCGAGCTGGCCAAGGTACGACCGGGCGAGTCCCGGCTGGTCACCGCGTCGCGAAGCGCCCAGGCGCTGCGCGAGCGCTGGCGGGCCGGCGCGGTGGCGGTGACCCTGGGCGGGGACGGCGCACTGCTCTGCCACGCCGGCTCCACCCCGCTGGTGGTGCCCGCCCCGGCCAGCGCCGAGGGGGACACCTGTGGGGCCGGGGACCGGTTCGCCGCGGCGGCCACCCTCGCACTGGCCCGGGGCGCGCTGGTCTCCGAGGCGGTGCAGGAAGCGGTCGTCGAGGCGTCGGCGTACGTGGCCGGCGGGGGAGTGGCCGCCGCGCTGCCCGCCCCGGTCCGGGCCGCCTTGCCGCCGGCGGTCAACGGTGGCGGGGAGCGGATCGGGGCGGCCGCCGCCGGCGCCCTGGTCGCCGAGGTACGCGCCGCCGGCGGCACGGTCGTCGCCACCGGCGGCTGTTTCGACCTGCTGCACGCCGGGCACGTGGCGACCCTTCAGGCGGCCCGCCAGCTCGGCGACTGCCTCGTCGTCTGCCTCAACTCCGACGCCAGCGTGGCCGGGCTGAAGGGACCGGAGCGACCGGTCGTGCCGCAGGGCGACCGCTGCCGGCTGCTCGCCGCACTGAGCTGCGTGGACGCCGTGCTGATCTTCGAGGAGTCCACCCCGCACGCGGCGCTGTCCTGGCTGCGCCCGGACATCTGGGTCAAGGGCGGCGACTACGTCACCGGCGGCGGCGAGCAGACCCTCCCCGAGGCGGACATCCTGGCCCGCTGGGGTGGCCACACGGTGGTCGTGCCGTACCTGGACGGCCGGTCCACCACGGACATGATCGCGGCGGCCCGGTCCGGGCGCGGCTCCGGCATCTGGCCCAGCCCGGAGCCGGCGGCGACGCCCCACCGGACGGCGGCCAGCCGGCCCACGGCGGAGGGAGCGCGATGAGCGAGCGTCAGCGAGCGAATCATCGGTGCAGTGCCGTGGTGCCTCATGCCGGCGCCGAGCGGAGCGAGGGGGTGGCATGAGCAAGCGTCAGCGAGCGAATCATCGGTGCAGTGCCGTGGTGCCTCATGCCGGCGCCGAGCGGAGAGAGGGGGTGGCATGAGCAAGCGTCAGCGAGCGAATCATCGGAGCGGCAGTCCACTCGGGTCCGGCCCCACCGTCCTGGTCACCGGCGGATCGAGCGGGCTGGGGGCGGCGGTCGTCGCCGCGGTGGCCCGCGCCGGCGGTCGCCCCCTTGTGCTGGACCGGCAGCGACCCGGCGACGGGGTGCCCTGGATCGAGTGCGACCTGGCGGACACCCGGGCCGCCGAGACGGCCACCAGGGACCTGGCGGAACGCTCCGGCGGCCTGGACGCGGTCGTCACCGCCGCCGGCCTGGACATGCCGGGAAAGCTGGCCGACGTGCCGGGCGAGACCTGGGAGCAGGTCGTCATGGTCGACCTGCTCGCCACGGCCGCGGTGATCCGGGCCGCGCTGCCGTTCCTGGAGGCGTCCCGGGGGAACATCGTCACCATCGCTTCCACCCTGGGAGTCAAGGCGGTCAGCGACGCCACCGCGTACTGCGCGGCGAAGTTCGGGGTGGTCGGCTTCACCCGGGCGCTCGCCGCCGAGCTGGCCGGCGCGGTCGGCGTCACCCTGCTGGTCCCCGGCGGCATGCGTACCGCCTTCTTCGACACCCGGGACGAGCGGTACCAACCCGGCCCGGACGCCGTGCTCAACGAACCCGCCGACACCGCCGCCGCGGTCATGTTCGCCCTCTCCCAGCCGCCCGGCTGCGCAGTACGCGAGATGGTGGTCTGCGCCGAGCAGGAGTCGTCGTACCCGTGATCCTGGTGCTGCGGGCGCTCGGCGTCGGCGATCTGGCGGCGGCCGTGCCGGCGCTGCGTGGCCTGCGGGCCGGCCTCCCCGGCCGGGAGCTGGTGCTGGCCGCGCCGGCCTGGCTGGCGCCACTGGCCGACCTGGTCGGCGTGGTCGACCGGGTGCTGCCCACCGACGGGCTGGCCGACCGGCCGTCCTGGTCGATTCCACCGCCCGAGGTGGCGGTCAACCTGCACGGGCAAGGGCCACGGTCGCACCGGATGCTCGCCGCCACGCGGCCCGGCCGGCTGCTCGCCTTCGCCAACGCCGTCGCCGGGCACGCCGGCGGCCCGGCGTGGCACGACGACGAGCACGACGACGAGCACGAGGTCCGCCGCTGGTGCCGGCTGCTGCACTGGTACGACCTGCCGGCCGACCCGGCCGACCTGGCGCTGCGCCGCCCACCGATGCCCGGGCACCCGGCCGCCGCCACCGTGCTGCACCCGGGGAGCAAGATCCCCGCGAAGCGCTGGCCGGCGGAACGGTTCGCGGCGCTCGCCCGGACGTTGACCGGGCGGGGGCACCGGGTGGTGCTTACCGGCTCCGCCGACGAACGAGACCTCGCATGCCGGGTGGCCCGAGGCGCCGGCCTGCCGCCGGACGGCGTACTCGCCGGTCGGACCGACCTGGCCGAGCTGGCCGCGCTGGTCGCCGACGCCCGGCTGGTGGTCAGCGGGGACACCGGGGTGGCCCACCTGGCCACCGGATACGGCACCCCATCGGTGGTGCTCTTCGGCCCGGAGCCGCCGGCCCGCTGGGGGCCGCCGGCGGACCGGCCCCGGCACCGCGTGCTCGGCGTCACGCGACGGGCGGAGTCCGACCGGCACCGGCACGGTTCCGGCGGGGAAGGAATCCACCCGACGCTGGCGGCCATCGGGGTCGACGAGGTGCTGGCCGCCGTGGACGACGTGGAATGGACGGTGCGGGGCTCCGGTGCGGTTGCGGCGTAGCGATCCGGGCGGGCCGGGGTACGGACGCCGGCGGCGCGGGAAGGGCTGGCTCTTCGTCGATCCGTTGGGCGAGCCGGTACGCGACGTCGACGAACGGGTCCGACTGCGCGAACTCGTCATCCCGCCGGCCTGGCAGGGCGTCTGGATCTCGCCGTACCCGAACGGGCACATCCAGGCCACCGGCATCGACGCGGCCGGGCGCAAGCAGTACCTCTACCACCCGCAGTGGCGCCAGAAGCGGGACGAGGCCAAGTTCGACCACATGCTGGAGGTGGCGCATCGGCTGCCGGTGCTGCGCGACCGGGTCGATCGCGACCTGGCGCTGCGCGGGCTGGGACGGGAGCGGGTCCTCGCCACCGTCGCCCGGTTGCTGGACATGGGCATGTTCCGGGTCGGCAACCACCAGTACGCCACCGGCGACGACCCCACGTTCGGTGTGTCCACCCTGCGCCCGGAACACGCCCGCCCCCGGGGCGGCTGTGTGGTCTTCGAGTTTCCGGCGAAGGGCGGCGTCGAGCAGGTACGCCGGATCGAGGACCCCGAGCTGTGCCGGGTGCTGACCAACCTGCGCCGCCGGCGGCGGGCCGAGGAGCGCCTCTTCGGCTACTGGGACGGCCGGACCTGGCGGGACGTCCGCAGCGACGAGGTGAACGACTACCTGCGCTACGCCAGCGGCGGGGAGATGACCGCCAAGGACTTCCGCACCTGGCACGCCACCGTGCTGGCCGCCACCGAGCTGGCGACCGTCGGCACGCAGCGGTCGGTGACCGCCCGCAGGCGGGCGGTCGCCGCGGTGATGCGTTCCGTCGCCGAGCTGCTCGGCAACACGCCCACCGTGGCGCGTACGTCCTACGTGGATCCGCGGGTGGTGGACCTCTACCACGACGGGGTGGTGGCCCCGGTGCGGGCGCGGATGCCGCGGGAGGCGGTGGAGAAGACCGTCCTGACGCTGCTGGAGGAGGAGGCGTGACCGGCCCCGTCGTCATTCTTGGGGGAGCGCGACGGGGCCGGAGTCCGCCGTGGGCGTCACCCGGCCGGTGATGGCAGGGGTCCGGCTCCGCCCTCGGGTCGGCGGGGTCGGTACGGGCGGTCGCCCGCGACCGACTCGCCGCGGGCGCCACGCCACGGCCCCCCGATACCAGAAGCCGCACCTGGTTTCCAGCCGTGGCCCGCAGTCAGTATGTCCGCTCGGAGTTGACCACGGATGCCTGAGTGTTGACGTTGCGTGCCGCTTCGAGGCACCGCACCCGGTACGCCTTCGGGGTCTCGCCGTGGGCGGCCCGGAAGGCGCGGCTGAAGTGCGCCTTGTCCCGGAACCCCCAGCGGCTGGCGATCAGCTGGATGGGCCGGTCCCCCAGGGCGGGGTCGGCGAGGTCGCGCCGGCACCGTCCCAGTCGCTCGTCCCGGATGTACGCCGCGACCGTGGTCTCCTCCGCCTCGAAGAACCGGTGCAGCGACCGGACCGAGATGTGGTGCGCGTCCGCGATGAACTGAGGGCTCAGCGCCGCGTCGCCCAGGTGCTGGCGGATGAACGAGCGCACCTGGGCCAGCAGCGCGCGTCGGTGTACCTCGGTGGGCACCGCGTCCTCGGAGACCAGGTGCCGGCCGAGCATCGTGGCGGCGAGGTCCAGCCCGACCCCGGCCAGCCGCTCCGCGTCCGCCGCGTGGTACTGCTCCGGATGACTCGTCAGCTTCACGAGGTAGTCGGCCAGCAGCGCTCCGATCCCCTCGGCGCCGGACATCCGGGCGGCGAACAGCGTGGCGAGCCGCCGGTAGGGCAGGGGCACGGCGTCGTACGGGATGAAGGCCACGACCGACCTGGCGTGCTGCCGCCCGTGGTTGTCGCCCTGGTGGGTGACCCGGTGCGGGCGGGAGCAGTCGTAGAAGGTGAAGTCGCCGGGGCGGCAGCTGCTGTGCTGCCCTTCCTGGTCGGCGGTGCCGATGCCGTCGAGGGTCAGCGCGAGCAGGTAGTAGTCCGGGTCGGAACGCTGGATGAGCTTCCGGGTGCGGACGCAGTCCACCGAGGGGTAGCGGTAGTGGGCCAGCCGGATCGGCCCCAGTTCGATGAACTCCGCCCGGGCGGCGAAATCGTCGGCGTGCTCGCTGCGTACCCGCAGCGGCGCGGGCGAGGCGGCAAGCATGTCCAGCCACAACCCGAAGCGATCGGACGGGCGCGCCTGCTCCGTGTCGAAGATGTGCTGCTGCAGCTTTCCGTCCATTGCCGGCCCCTCCGGTTCGTCCTCCATCCGGAGGACGCCCCACGGGCTCGCGAGACGGCAGCCGTGAGGCGTCAGGTATTCGTCGGCGACGGTACTCCAGGTCGATGCCTGCCCGACCCGGTGTTGACGCGC
>NZ_JBLROA010000017.1:0-110080 GCF_047921505.1 Micromonospora sp. SL1-18
ACCGCAGAGCGCGCCGAGCCGCGCGGGCGAGGCGGTGTGGTGGCCGGCCTCGTCCGCGCCGGCTGGGGTGCGGCACCCCATGTTCGGCGCCTTTCGAGCTGAGTCGCCTGTGATGTCACTCGGCCGTCGCAAGCCGGAAGCAGGGTGCCGCCGCCACTGGCGGCGAGTCGTTTACGACGTCAGCTCGACAGGGCGCTGGCGAGTGCATCCCCGGCCGGCCCGGCGGCCGCTCAATGCCGCCGACGCGGGGTGGCGGCACACCGGCAACGACCACGACCGTCGGGCGGATGGATGACGCGGTGCGGGGACCGACGTCCGCGACCAGGCTGCCCCACGGCCGCGTCGATGAGTTCACGGGACAGGGGCGACGGGTGGTGGTTCCGGCGGCAGGCTCGGCGCCAGCCGCCGCAGCGCCGCGTACGTGGGCAGGAGCGCGTCGTGCAGCTCGGAGAAGAGAGGCAGCAGAGCGGCGTAGGTGGCGGCGGAAGCGGGGTCGGGGCGTACCGTTTCGTCGATCTTGACCAGGTCGGCGGCGACGTCGATCGACTCGATCAGGCCGAGGGCCTGCATGCCGAGCAGCGCGGCACCGAAGCCGGACCCGTGGTGGCTGGCGGGGAAACACACCGGCATGCCGAGCACGTCGGCGAGGATCTGCTTCCACAGCGGGCTGCGGGCGAAGCCGCCGCTGGCCCGGACCTGGCGGACCTCGTTGCCGGCGGCCCGCACCGAGGCGAGGACCAGGGCGAGCTGCTGGCAGACGCCTTCCAGCGCGGCCCGGACCAGGTGCTCGCGCCGGTGGCCGCGGGCGAGCCCGACGTACGTGCCGCGGGGCAGCGCGCTCCAGTGCGGTGCCCGTTCGCTGAGCAGGTACGGCAGCATGATCAGTCCGCCGGAGCCGACGGGCGCGTGGGCGGCCAGTTCGAGCAGGCGCTCCTCGGCGCGTTCGCCGAGTTCGGGGGCGAGCGCCTCGCCGGCCCACTGCAGGACGATCCCGCCGTTGTTGATCGCGCCGCCGACCACCCAGCGGTTCTCGGTGAGGGCGTAGCAGAAGACGCCACCGAGCGGGTCGACGCCGGGGCGTTCCACCATCACGCGCATCGCGCCGCTGGTGCCGATGGAGCAGGCCACCTCGCCGGGGTGTACCGCGCCGAGGCCGAGGTTGGCCAGCGGGCCGTCGCCGGCGCCGACCACGAGCGGGGTGTCGGCGGGCAGGCCGGTGGCTCGGGCCGCGTCGGCGGTCAGGCGGGGCAGGACGTGGGTGGTGGCCACGAGCCGCGGGAGTTGTTCCTCGGTGATCCCGGCGATGCCCAGGGCCTCGGCGTCCCAGGCCAGCTGGTGGATGTTCAGCAGGCCGGTGGCGGAGGCCAGCGAGTGGTCGGTGACCAGGGCATCGGTCAGCCGTAGCAGGACGTAGTCCTTGATCCCCACCCAGTGGGCGACCCGTTCGTACAGTTTCGGCCGCTGTTCGGCGAACCAGACGAGTTTCGGCAGGGGCGCCATGGGGTGCACGGGGGTGCCGGTGCGTCGGTGCAGGGCCAGTCCGGACGGTACGGCGCGCAGCCGCTCGGCCTGGACGCTGGCGCGGGAGTCGGCCCAGGTGATCGACGGGGTGAGTGGGATGCCGTCGGCGTCGAGGCCGATGAGGCTGTGCATGGCGCTGCCGAACGACAGCCCGGCGACCGGGCAGGCCAGTTTGTCGACCACGGCGCGGACCGAACTCACCACCGCGTCGAGGATCCGCTGCGGGTCCTGTTCGCTGTACCCGGGGTGCGGTTCGTCGAGGGGATACCTGATCGAGTGCGCGGCGAGCTGCCGTCCGTCCGTGTCGAACGCGACGGACTTGGTGCTGGTGGTGCCGATGTCCACACCCACCACGACGGCCGGTTCGCCCACCGGTGCACCTCCCCGTCGCACCCTGCCAGGTGCCGCGAGTCGCCGCTGAAGCTTCGGCTCTAACGCGCTGGTCAATCACCCGATCGGTCAGATCAGTTACTTTCGCGTGTCTTTCCGGCCCTTCACCACAGTTGACAGGTATGACACACCTAGTGGGCTCGCGGCGGCAGAGGAGTCGGCGTGGCGAAGACTGATTCGACGGGTTCCACATGGCGCTACCGGTGGGCACACCGGCAGAACGACCGACGGCTGCGCGCCTTCCACGCGGCCGACGAGGCGTGGCGGCGACGCGACGACGAGCTGCGGCGGCTGCGTACCCTCGCCGCGTCCTTCCACGGCTCGGCCGAGGCCGGCGCGGGCCTGCCGATGGAACTCGCCCCCGGCGAGGTGGTCTTCTGGACGCTGCCGGCCGCGCAACTGGTCGAGGCACGGCACACCGCCGTGCTGCCGGCCCCCGAGCTGACCGTCGAACCCGACCCGCCGCTGCTGCGCCCACGCCGCCCCGAAGGGGTGCGGGTCGTCGACGCCGGGCTGGCCGTGCTCACCAACCGGCGGCTGCTGCTGCTCGGCGGACGGGGCCGGCGCGACTGGGCGTACGGGAGGATGACCGGACTGTCGCACGACCCGGGGGCGCCAGTGACGCTGCTGCAGGTCCTGGACCGGCGGCGTACCTCCGGTCTGCTGCTGCCCACCGGCGCGGTGGCCGACTTCCGGTTCAAGCTGACCCTGGCCTTCGCCGACGCGATCGAGCAGCGGGCGGCGGTCGTCGCCCAGCTCGACGAGCTGATCGAGGAACACGCCGCAGCCCTGCCGGCCCGGCCGGCCGTCCTCACCCCGGCGCAGGCGCGGATCTCCGCGCGGATTCCGGGTGGCCGGCGTACCGTCGCCGCCGGCGCGGCCCTCGCGCTGATCGTGCCGGCGATGCTCTTCGAGTCCAACCCGCCGGTGCGGCCCGGCTCCGAGTTGGCCTCCGCCGCGGCCCCGGCGTCCACCGCCACGCCCGCGCCGCCGCCGGTCGCCCCCGCAGTGCGAATCGACGTCACCACCTCGCCGAAGCCCCGCCGCACCCGCGCCACGCCGACGGCCGCGCCGTCGCAGGCGGCCGCCGAGCGGCGCTGCGGCGCCCCGGTCAATCCCTTCGGGTACGACTTCTGCGGCGGCCAGCGGATCCGCAAGCCGGCCCGGGGGGTCTGCGACTGGTTCGACTGCGTCCCCGGGTTCCGGTCCGGCCGGGGCTGGCTGGTGCAGTGCCGCGACGGGACGGTCAGCCTGACCGGCGGGCAGCACAACTCCTGCGCCGGCCACCAGGGCTTCCGCCGCACCTTCTGGACCTGACGGCTCAGCCGAAGTCGGGGACGGTCAGTGAACCGTCCGGGCCGAGCGGGAAGCCCGGGTTCCAGGCGATCTCCCACAGGTGACCGTCCGGGTCGGTGAAGCAGCCCGCGTACCCGCCGTAGAAGGTCTCCCGCGCCGGGCGGGTGATGGTCGCCCCCGCCTCGGCCGCCCGGCGCAGCAGGTCGTCGACCTCGTCGCGGTTCCGCACGTTCTGCGCCAGGCTCAGCCCGCCGAACCCGTCCGTGCCCCGGTCGGTCAGCCCGGCGTCGTCGGCCAGCTTGTCCCGCCCCCACAGCACCACCGCCAGGCCGCCGGCCCGGAAGAAGACGGTCTCCTCGACCTCCTGGCCGCGCCAGCCCAGCCGCTCGTAGAAGGTGCGGGCCCGGGCCAGGTCCGCGACGCCCAAAGTGATCAGACTGACCCGCTGTTCCATGCTCGGACCCTACCGCCGCTCCGGCCGGCGCATGGCACACCTGGTTCGACGTCGCCTCCACCGATCGGACACCTGGAAACCAGCCGAAACCCGTCGATGCCTGCCGTGTCCTTCACACACCAACGCGGTTGTACCGGGAGGACGCGGAGGCCCTTCACGATGAGAGGCGATCCGGTGACGGCGAGGGTCAGTGAGGCCCGCGGCTGGCTGGCCCGGTGGGTCGCAGGGGAGAACGAGCGGCGACGCACGGGGTACGACACCGCCCTGCACACTTGGCGCCGGCGCGACGAGGAGTTGCGCCAGCTCTACGACGCTGCCGAGGGGCCGGTCCGGTCGGCGGAGACGACGGCGGGGCTGCCCGTGTGCCTCGACGACGACGAGGTCGTGCTGGCGGTGCAGCCCGCGGCGGAACTCGTCGAGGCGACGGCGCGGCACACCGTGGGTCTGCCCACCGCGGAGCTGACGGTCGTGCCCGTCGAGGACACCCGGCGGCCGCGCCGGCAGCCACGAGACGTCAGCGTGGTCGACGCCGGCACGGCGGTGGTGACCGACCGGCGGCTGATCGTCGTGGGACGCGACGAGCAGCACGAGTGGCCGTACGCCCGGCTCGCTGGAGTGGCGCACCATCCTGCGGAGCCGTTCACCCTGCTGCACACGAACGGCCCGGGAAGGATTCGCGGGGTGCAGGTGCCCCGGGCCGCCGCGACCGCCTTTCGGCTGCGCCTCACCGTGGCGTACGCCGACGCGACGGGAACGCGGGAGGTGTTGCTGGACCGGCTCGACGACGCGGTGCTGGCGCACTGGCACGACCGACCACCGGTCCCGGCGCCGGCCACGCCCGCCGATGCCCCGGTGATCGCCCGGCTCTTCCGGCCGGCGCTGGTCGCCGCCGTCGCGGTGGCGCTGGCCGTCGCGGCGGTCGTGAGCGTGGTCCACGGATCCGTGCCGGACCGGCCGGTGGTCGGGATGGAGATGGACCGGGGTGCCGGGGTGGCGGATCCGACCGACACAGGTTTCCCGTCCCCGTCCACGGGTCTCGGCGCACCGGTTAGCTCCACCGCTCCGAGCACCACCGGCAAGACGTCCGATCGGCTCCCGGGTGCGGCACCCGTTACCGCCACATCCCCGGCCACCTCCACGACTCCGACCCCCACCGCCGACAGTTTGCCGGTCCAGCCCTCACCGCAGCCCACCGGGACAGTCACTTCCTCGCCGACGCCGTCCGCCGCGCCGAGCCCGACGGAACCGGATCGCTGCGGCGCGCCGGCCAACCCGTACGGCTACAACTACTGCGGCGGCTCCTCATACGTCTACGACCCCGCTCCAGACGTGTGTTCCTGGTTCGCCTGCGTTGAGAACCTCTGGGACGGCAACGGGTACCTGGTGCAGTGCGAGGACGGTCTTATCAGCAGGACCGGGATGAAGCGAGGGCCGTGCGCGGAACACGAGGGCACCCGTCGCCCGGTCAACGTTTGACTCCGCCCTCAGCGCCCGCGACGGGCCTCCCGAGCGGAAACAGACCGGCGAAGACCAGCGCGGCGCCGAACCTGGCCAGGCCGGCAAGCTGTCGATAACCGCTCGCCGTACGGCGAGCAGCGGCGTTACCCTCGCGCCGTGTCCCGCACGATCACCCTCGTCCTGGTCGATGACACCGGCGCGCCACTCGGCGCCCTGCCCGCGTTCGAGGTGCCGGAACCGTGGTGGCAGCAGGTCGGCGCGATCGTCGACGAGGCCCGGCACCGCCACGACGTCGACGTGGCCGTGCTGCGGCTGCTCGCCGCCGACCGGCCCGCACCGCCCGGCGGCCACCTCACCTACCTCGGCCAGGTCACCACACCCCCGGCCGTACCCCTCGCACCGGTGCCGGTGGACCTGGCACCGCACCCGCTGCGCGCCCCCTGGGCGCGGCCCGGCGGCCCGGCCCGCAGCCTCGCCTGGGCGACCGGCGAGCTGCACTGCCTCGGCCGGCCGGTGGCCGGCGTCGCCCAGCGCCGCACCTGGAACCTGTCGGCGATCTGGCGGCTCGACGGCCCGCACGGCAGCGCCTGGCTCAAGCAGGTACCCGGATTCTTCCGGCACGAGGCCGCCGTGTTGCGCTGGCTCGCCACCGTCGCGCCCGGCACCGGGCCGGTCCTGCTCGCCGCCGACGACACCGGCCGGGTCCTGCTCGACCATGTGCCCGGCGAGGACCGCTACGCCGCCGACGACATCGAACGCGCCGCCATCGCCGCCGACCACCACACCGTCCAGGTGCGCGCCGTCGACCACGCCGACGGGCTGGTCGCCGCCGGCGTACCCGATCTGCGCGGCCCGCGCCTTGCGGCGTGGATCCGCGACCGGCTCGCCCCGCACGATCTCTCCGTCGTCGCCGACCTGCTCGCCGGCCTCGACGACCGGCTCGACCAGGTACGCGCCTGCGGCCTGCCCGACACCCTCGTCCACGGCGACCTGCACCCCGGCAACGTCCGTGGCGATGGTGCGCGGCGGGTGGTCATCGACTGGGGCGACGCGTTCGTCGGGCACCCCGCCTTCGACATCCTGCGGCTCACCGAGACCCTCGAACCGGCCGCCGCCGCGCCGCTGCTCGACGCCTGGGCCGCCCGCTGGCGGGCGGACGTGCCCGGCAGCGATCCGGAACGCGCCGTCGACCTGCTGCGCCCGGTCGCGCCGCTGCGGATGGCCGCCGTGTACGCGATGTTCCTCGCCGGCATCGAACCGAGCGAGCACCCGTACCACGCGGCCGACGTGCCGGCCTGCCTCGGCCGGGCCGCCGCCGAAGCGAAGCAGGCGAGCCCGGTGCCCGCCGACGGGTGAGACCGGTCAGCCCCGCCGGACCCGCATATGGAGAAGCCTGTCGAAGTCATAGCATGGCTGCTATGGCACGAGGTGGAGTTGACTGGCGGGACCTGCGCGAGCGCCGGATGGCCGAGCCGGGGGCAGATGAGGCATACGAGGCCGCGCGGATCGCGTTCGAGCTCGGGCAGACCGTACGTGAGTTGCGGGAGCGGAATGGCTGGAGCCAGACGCAACTGGCGCGAGCGGCCGGCATGACCCAGCCCGCGGTGGCGCGCTTCGAGGCCGGCGGCACCGTACCCACGTTGGTCGTCCTCGAACGGTTGGCCCGCGCGCTGCACATGCGGCTCGACGTTCGTTTCTCGCCGGCCGCCGACGCGGCCTGACAACCCACCGGGCCTCGCTCGGGGCAACCGGCCCTGAACGCCCAGGCGAACGCCCGTTGGGTCTGAGGGAAATCACTTAGCTGAGATCTCCGAAGATCCCCGCCCCAGGCCCAGAGCCGGTGGTATAAGTATTATCTGAGGAGGTCGTCAAATGCTTATATCGGCGGCGGCATGGAGGGCTCTGGTTGATGCCGGAGTCCTGGTCGTGCCGCTCGATGCCGAGCATGTCGAGTTGCGGAGTAGCGCTGGGCGCGGGGTCCTGAGAGTGGTGGCCTCGCCAACGGTTTTGAATCCCAGCGACATCGCTGAGCTGAAGAATCGACATCGGGGGCAGGTGTTGCTCGTCGTACCCTCAGCCACCCCCGCTGTCCGATCCGCAGTCGATGCCACTGGCTGGTCCTGGTTGGTCGACAACAGGCGGCAGGTCACGGGTCTCGTTCAGCTGGCAGGCCAGAAGGTGTCCATCGACACGAGGCAGGCCGATACCCGGTCCTCGCGGACCCGGCCGGGCCGCGTGCCGTGGGGCACCTTCACCGTTGTGCGACGGTTGGCCGAGCGACCTTGGGCCGGGCAGCAGCAGTTGGCGGCGGTCATCGGCGTCTCCCAGCCTCGCGTGTCACAGGCCCTTGCCACACTGACCGAACAAGGCCTCGCGCACCGGACGCCGGCAGGCTGGGATGTCACCGACATCGAGGCGGTTTTCGACTGGTGGCTGAGGTCGTACCCGGGACCGGGCGGCCTGAGGACCCTCTGGTACGGCCTGGAGTCGCCGGTGCACCAGTCGGAAGCGGTCATCGGTCTGCTGGCGAGCGGCGACGCTGGGCGCAACGCGATCTCCGGCGACGTAGCAGCCGATCACGTCGCCCCGTGGCGAGCCCCGCGCCGAGCAGTCGTCTACGCCCAAACCGGCGAGGACCTGACCCGCGTTGGCCTCACACCCGCCGACGAAGAAGACGCGACGGTGGAGCTGATTGTGCCCAAGGACCCCGGAGTCTGGCCGCGCCCGACGGCGGAGGGGGCGCCGGGGAGCGCGCCGCTGGCAGACCCGTTGCAGATCCTGTGGGACGTGGCACGCGCCCCAGGCCCGGACACCGATGAGGCGGTTCGACACCTGCGACGAACGCTGCGTGAGCACCGCCAGCGAGCGCGTGAGAGCCGAGCGGCATGACTCGACCCCTGCCATCTGATGCCACGCCGTCCGCCGTCCTGACGCTGACCTCCACCAGCCGCGCGGCTGATGCCGGCTTCCGGACACTCGCCGACCTGTCGGCGCTGCAGGGCTTGCGGCGGAAACCTAGCCAACCAGCACCACCGGCCGCACAGCCGCCCAGATAATGCACCGCTTCTTCGGGGCTCCCGGCGCGACCGGCCTTGCTCAAGTGTCCGCGACGCGGGCGGACCGGACACGGATGCAGGCGCTGGTGAATCATGTCGTCGCCCGGCCCGAATGAGCCGACCAACGAGGAGCGACGTGATAACACTCGACGACATTCGGCGTTACGTGGCCGCGTTTCCCGAGGTGGAGGAGGTCACGCACTTTCGGATGCCGAGCTTCAAGGTGAGCGGCAAGCCCTTCGCCGGGGCGGAGAAGGGTGCGACGACGGCGGTGTTCTCGGTCAGCCAGCAGGAGGCGGCGACTGCGGTCGCCGACGACCCCACCACCTACGAAGAGGTCTGGCGGACGGCCGGTAGGAGGAGCTTCGTCGGCCTTCGGGTTGACCTCACAAAGGTGGCGGAGGACCGCGTCAAGGAGTTGGTCGAACATGCCTGGCGCAACAAGGCCCCCAAGCGAGTTGTGGCCGCATACGACGCTGGGTGACGTATGACGTGGGACCGTGGTGGCGCGGGTGCCGCATCATGGCACCGCCGCCACCCATGCATCCATTATGGACAGGGCTGGCCGGGCTGTTATTCTCGGCTACCGGGCGCTGGCTGTCGCACCGCTGGCCCGGCCAGTGCCGCTGCACGCCCACGTGCAGTGCGTACGGCCTCGCGGCGGTGGAGAGGGACGGCCTCGCGCTGGGCGGGCGGTTGGCCGCCGATCGGGTGCGCCGGGTAAGCCCTACGTGCCGCGCGGCACCCACGATCCGCTGCGCTGACCGCCCCCTGCCCAGGGTCGACTACTCGGGGCGGTGGCAGACGGCCTCGACGTTGTTGCCGTCCGGGTCCCGGACGAACGCGCCGAATTGACATCCTCTGCCCCTGAAGAGGGCAGATTCCTGGCGGCGTTCATGTGGCCCGCCGGGTGGTTGACGCTTCACGGCCCTCAGGTGCGGGGCTCCACGTCCGTACACGGCCAAGTCCGGCCGCGTTGAGAATGTTCACTGCCGCGTTGGTGTCGGCGTGGCCGGTCCAACCGCATGAGGTGCACGCGAAGCGGATGCCGGCGCGGGATGCTGGGTCGCGGTGCCCGCAGGTCGAGCACGTCTGCGACGTGTACGCGGCCGGTACCGGCAACAGTTGCCCGCCGCGCTCGGTCAGCTTGTACTCCAGCAGTTCGACCGTGCGGGCGTGCGCCTCGTCTAGCATGGCTCGGTTGAGGCCGGCTTTGGGCCGCACGTTACGGCCTGGCTGTTTGGTGGTGCCTTTCGCTGAGCGGGTCATGTTCGTGATCCGTAGGCGTTCCACCACCACAGTGCCGTAGGTGCTGGCGAGTTTCGTGGTGGCCTGGTGCTGCCAGTCGTGGCGGCGGCGCTTGGCTCTCGCGCGCAACCCGGCGATCTGGTCATAGGTGCGGTGCAGACGGTTCGACGTGCGCTCGAACGGTTGACGTGCCCGCCTCTGCCGGGCCGCCTTACGTTCCAGCCGCAGCAGCCGTTCAGCCTCTTTCGGCCGCAGCCACGGGCCGTGGTGCTGGTCGTTGCCGTCGGACAGGGCCAGGGCAACATTGACACCCCGGTCGATCCCGACCGCAGGGCCAGGATGCTGCGCCGGCGTCCCGACCTCCACTTCGGTGCGGAACACGATGTGCCAGCCCAGCACATCCTTGACCAGGCGAGCGCCGGTAACGCGCCCCGACTCACGGCCAACGCCGGGGATCGGACCGGACCAGCGCAACCGCACCACACCAACCTTCGGAATACGCACCTGCCCAACGTGGCGAGACAGGCGGGTAACCGCCAGGTCACGGCCCTGCGGCACATCCACGGACATGCGCGAACGCAGACGACCTTTGAACTCCGGCGCACAGGCGCGGCCTTCCCAGCAGTTCTTCCACGCACGCACGTACGCCTTCAGAACCTGCTACGCAGCCTGCGCGGGAAGATCCGCGAGCCAAGGGATGTCTTTACGGGCCTGACGGATCGCATCGTCAGCCTGCTGGAGACTCGGCCGTCGACCCTTGCCACCCCACGTCCACCACGCATGCAGCAGGTTCCACAACGCGCGGGCAGCATGCCCCTGAACATCAAGAGCGGCGGCCTGCTCCGAGGTGAGGACGAGACGACGCACCTGCCCGCGGTTGACCTTCACGACCCGCCCCCTTCCTCCACGGCCGCTCCCACTGGGTCTCGATGTACTTCTCAATAGCCGCGGCGGACACGCTGCCGACCGACGACACGAAATACGACCGCGACCACAACGTCGGCAACCGGCGGCGCAGATGCGGAAACTCCTCACGCAACACCCGCGAGGTGAAACCCTTGAATTGATTCGCGACATACGACGGAGAGGCAGCCGGGTCTGCCCGGACGAACAGGTGGACCTGGTCGGGCATGACTTCCAACGCCCCGATCGACCAGCCATGCTCGTCGCATTTCTGCCCGATCAGCTCCCGCAAGCGTTCGGCGACCGGACCGACGAGCACCGGACGACGGTACTTCGGGCACCACACCACGTGGTATCCGAGGCTGTATGCCGCCCCGCGGTCTGTCTGGTACTCAACCACGTTCGGAGTATACACACGGCGTATAGCTAACAGCGCGGTGGTAGGGCAACGATTCACCTGCCGCCTGAAGACGGCAGCCCTCTCGCCTCAAATCCGTAGGTCGGGTGGTATTCCGGCCAGACCCGGGGCGCGTGCAGCACCTCCGCGCCGGCCGTGACCGCGGCGTCGTAGAACGCCTGCACCGCGGCCCGGTCGGGGGCGGTGAAGGCGATGTGCGCCTCCAGCGGTGCGGCCTCGGCGGGCCCTGGCACCAGCCAGAAGTCGGGGCTGTCGACGCCGTAGGCGATCGGGCCGGGCTCCATGATCCGGCGGCCGCCGAGCGGGGCGAGCGCCCTGTCGTAGAAGGCGGCGCTGGTCGGCAGGTCGCGCACCATGACGGAGAAGTGGTCGAGCACGTCGTCGTCTCCCTACGGTCGCTGATGACCGGGCCAGGCTAAGGGCCGCCTGTGACAGTTTCCGGGCGTCGTCCTGAGCAGCCCAGATGCCCGCAGGGGTCGTCCGGGTGCCGCCTGCGTCAACACATGCCGGCCGCTACACAAAGAGATGCTTGCAAATGGCTCGATGTAGGAATAGCTTCTCCCTAAAAATTTCTCCGTCGTGTCGTCCCGGGCGTAGCCCCGGAGGAGGCCCGTATGCGTTCCGTACCCAACGCCCTTCTCGCGCTGGCGACCGCCGCAGCCCTGGCGTTCAGCCCTGCCCCGGTGGGGGCCGTCGCCCGGACCGCCACCGCGACCGCCGCCCCACCGGGGCCGCAGTCAACCGTCTCCGAGCAGCCGACGGAGCAGTCGGCGTCCGCACTGGCGCGGGCGAGCGGGCGGCGCATCGAGGTGACCGGCCTGCGTACGGAGACGCAGCAGGTCTTCGCCAACCCGAGCGGCACGTTCACGCTGACGCAGAGCGCACGCCCGCAACGGGTACGCCACGGCGACACCTGGGTCCCGGTCGACAGCACGCTGCGGCGGCGCGCCGACGGCCTGGTCGCCCCGGCGGCCGCCGAGGTGCACCTGGAGTTCTCCGGCGGCGGCACCGGGCCCCTGGTCCGCATGCTCGCCGAGGGCCGTGGCCTGGAGATCGGCTGGGCGTGGCCGTTGCCCAGCCCGACGCTCGACGGCGACACCGCCACCTATCCGGAGGTGCTGCCCGGGGTGGATCTGGTGGTACGCGCCGATGTGGACGGCTTCTCCCAGGTGCTGGTGGTCAAGTCCGCCGAGGCGGCCCGTAATCCCGAGCTGCGTACGCTGCGCTACACCACCCGCGGGCACGGCGTGGATACGCAGGTCGACGCCGCAGGCAACCTGCAGCTCGTCGCGCCCGACGGCAGCGTGGTGTTCCACGGCGGCACGCCGCTGATGTGGGACTCCTCCGGCGACGAGACCGCCGACGAGACCGCCGACGAGACCGCCGACGAGACCGCCGACGAGACCGCCGACGAGACCGCCGACGTGGCCGGCGACGTGACCGGTGGCGGGGCCGTTGGCGCACGGCTCGCCGCGCGGGAGCGCGTCACCGGGCCGGGGCACAACGGCAAGCACCGTGCCATGCGACTGCGCGGTACCCAGCAGGCGTTGACCGTCGAGCCGGACCTGGCGATGCTGGCCGCGCCGGACACCAGGTTCCCCGTCTACCTCGACCCGAACATCAAGTGGGCGGGCGGAAAACTGGCGTGGACGTCGGTGTGGAAGGCCTACCCGAACAGCTCCTACTTCAACAGCTCGGACATCGCCCGGGTCGGGCACGAGAACCAGACCGGCATGACCAACCGGTCCTTCTTCCGGATGGACACCCACTCGGTGAAGGGCAAGACGATCATCAGCGCCACCTTCCGCACGTACGAGACGCACGCGTGGTCGTGCGGTGCGCGGCAGGTGGAGGTGTGGTGGACCGGCGCGATCGGCACCGGCACCACCTGGAACACTCAGCCGGGCTGGAACACCAAGATTGCCACGCTGAACGTGGCCAAGGGGTACGGCAGTTCCTGCCCGGCCGGCGGGGTGGACTTCCCCGTCACGTCCATCGTGGTCCAAGCTGCCGCCGGCGGCTGGAATGACGCCACCCTCGGCCTGCGGGCCACCAGCGAGACCGACACGTACGCGTGGAAGAAGTTCCAGAACAACCCGACGCTGGAGATCGAGTACAACACCCCGCCGGACGTGCCGACCTCGTTGTCGGTCGACCCCGGGCTGCCCTGCGCCACGGGGGCGAACCGGCCGGTGATCGGCACCACGACGGCGACCATGCGCGCGAAGATCACCGACAAGGACCCGCAGAGTGTGGGGGCCCGCTTCCAGCTGTACACGCAGGACGGTGTCACGCTGCTCGGCGAGTACGCGACGCCGAAGGTGGCCTCCGGGGCGGTCCACTCGTACGCGAAGGGGTCCTTGACCAACGGCGGCCTGTACAAGTGGCGGGTACGCGGTGAGGACACCGGGACGGCGGGCAACCTCGGCCCGTGGACGGGCTACTGCGAGTTCGCCGTCGACCTCAGCCCGCCCACCGCGGCCCCGACGGTCACCTCTTCGAGGTACCCGGAAACCCTGCCCGGTAGCGACCCGGTCTTCGGCGGCTCGCCCGGCCTGCCCGGATCGTTCACCTTCACCGCGGCCGCGGCCGACGCGGACGTCGTCGCCTTCGAGTGGAGCCTGAACACCCAGCCTCCGGCGACCCGGGTCAACGCGGCCACCAAGGGTGGCTCGGCCACGGTCAGCGTCACCCCCACGACCGACCTGCTCAACACCCTCTACGTGCGGTCGGTCGACGCCGCCGGCAACAAGGGTCTGGTCTACGGCTACCAGTTCTACGTCCGGCCGGTGACGATGCCGGTCGGTGCCTGGGCGCTCGACGAGGCCAGCGGCAGCACGGTCGCGGACAGCTCCGACGGTGGTCACCCCGCCACCCTCGCCGGCGGTGCCACGCGCGTGTCGGGCCGGGTCGGCACCGGATCGGTACGGCTGGACGGGACCAGCGGTCAGGCCGCGACCTCGACGGCGGTGCTGCGTACCGACCTGAGCTTCACCGTGTCGGCGTGGGTGCGGCCGACCGACCTGTCCCGCAACGTCACCGCGGTCGGCCAGGACGGGACCGCCAACAGCTCGTTCCGCCTCGGCAACTGGTCGTCGAGCAACACCTGGACGATGTCGATGGTGTCCGCGGACAGCTCCACCACCGGCACCCACACCTCGGCGAACTCCACCGCCCCACCCAAGCTCAACGTCTGGACGCAGCTCACCGGCGTGTACGACAAGTCGGCCGGCCAGTTGCGCCTCTACGTCGACGGGGTGCTGAACAGCAGCGTCGCGTTCACCGGCGCGTGGAACGCCACGGGCCCGCTGTCGATCGGCCGCGCCAAGTACCACGGTGCCTCCGTCGACTGGGTCGCCGGCGACATCGACGACGTGCGGGTCTACCAGGGCGTGCTGTCGGACGCCACGATCCGGGAGTTCGCCGAGGTGCCGCCGGCGCTGGTGGGGCACTGGAAGCTGGACGAGAGCGTCGGCACGGTCGCCGCGGACTCGTCCGGCGCCGGGCGTACCGGCACGCTGACCGGCGGGGCCAGCTGGACCGCCGGCCGGGCCGGCGGGGCGCTGCGCACCGACGGCGCCACCGGGTACGCGTCGGCGAACGGGCCGGTGCTGCGTACCGACCGCAGCTTCACCGTCGGCGCCTGGGTGCAGGTGCGCTCCGGCTACCCGAGCACCACCCGGCTCACCGCGGTCAGCCAGGACGGCACCGCCGCGAGCGGGTTCGTGCTCCAGTTCCGGCCGTCGGACAACAAGTGGTCGTTCGGGCTGGCCAGCAGCGACACCAGCACCGCCGGCTACGACGAGGCGGTCGCGTTCCACACCCCGGCGCCGGACACCTGGACCCACCTCACGGGTGTGTACGACGCCGACACCGGTCAGCTCCGCGTCTACGTCGACGGTGAACTGTCCGGCGTGGGCAGCCACGGCACACCGTGGCACGCCCCGGCCGCCCTGCAGATCGGTCGGGCGCGGTCGGGTGCTTCGCTCACCGGTTTCTGGCCCGGCGACGTGGATGACGTGCGGGTTTATCAGGGCGTGGTCGACGACGCCACGATCGCGGAGTGGGCGGCGGCCTAGCTGGCAACACGAGGGAAGGAGGGACCGATGTATCGCATGCCCCGATCCGGTCGCCGCGGCGCGCTGGGCCTGCCCCTGGCGGCTGTCGTGGCGGCCGGGATCCTGGTCGCCCCCGAGGTGGCCGCCGCGGCCGCCACCTTCCGGCCGCCCGCGCCGCAGGCCCAGAAGTCGGTGCCGGGCACCCGGGTCCCGGTCCGTGACCGGGCCCCCGACCCGGCCGAGCGGGCCGCGCTGCGCGCCGCGCCGGCTGTGGCGTGGCCGAAGGCGGCGACCGTCGAGGTCGACGTCCCGGTCGCCGACGCGCTGCAGCGGCGGCTGAGCGCTGCGGTGGCGCCGGCCGCCGTGCCCGGCACCCCGCTGTCGATCGCCCCACCCGAGGGCGGCGGCAGGGCCCCGGATCGGGTACGGGTGGCCGTGGCCGACCGCTCCGCCGCGCTGGCCGCCCGGGTCGACGGCCTGCTGCTGCGGGTCGCCGCGACCGACACCGGCGGCGGGGACGTTGCGCTCGACGTCGACTACTCCGGATTCCGGTACGCGTACGGCGGCGACTGGGGTGCCCGGCTGCGGCTCGTGCGCATGCCGGCCTGCGCCCTGACCACGCCGGCGGTCGAAGCCTGCCGGGAACAGCAGCCGCTGGCCAGCCGCAACGACCCGGTGGCCGGGCACGTCCGCGCGCAGGTGCCGGTCGGCACCCCGGAAAGCGGCGCGTCGGCGGGCCGGGAGGGCGGCGTGTACGCGGTGACCGCCGCCGCCTCGGGCGGCACGGGCGACTACAAGGCCACCTCGCTGTCCCCGGCGGCGAGCTGGCAGGTGTCCCCGCAGACCGGCGACTTCTCCTGGTCGTACCCGCTGGAGAACCCGCCGGGGGTGGAGGGCCCGGAGCCGGACCTGGAGCTGGCGTACAGCTCGGGCGGCGTGGACGGGCGTACCGCCTCCACCAACAACCAGCCCTCGCTGGTCGGTGAGGGCTTCGACCTGCCGGTCGGTTACCTGGAGCGGCAGTATCGGAGCTGCGCCGACGACGGGGTGGGCACCAAGCCCGGCGACCTGTGCTGGGCCGGTGACGAGATGGTGCTGGTCCTGGAGGGGCACTCGGGTCAGCTGGTCCGCGACGACGCCACCGGGGTGTGGAAGCCGCGCTCGGACGACGGCACCCGGGTCGAGCGGCTCACCGGGGCGGTCAACGGCGACAACGACGGGGAGTACTGGAAGCTCACCACGACCGACGGCACGCAGTATTTCTTCGGCCGTAACCGGCTGCCCGGCTGGGTCGCCGGCAAGCCGGAGACGAAGTCGGCGTGGACGGTGCCGGTCTTCGGCGACGACGCGGGCGAGCCCTGCCACGGCAGCACCTTCGACACCTCCTGGTGTCAGCAGGCGTGGCGGTGGAATCTCGACCACGTTGTCGACGCCGACGGCAACTCGATGGCCTTCTACTACGAGACCGAGACGAACTACTACGGCCGTAACCTGACCGCCGGCGCGGCCACCTCGTACGTCCGCGCCGGCTATCCGCTGCGGGCCGAGTACGGGCTGCGCAACGGCGCCGAGTACACCACCACCGCGCCGGCTCGGCTGCTCTTCGACGTCGCCGAGCGCTGCATCCCCACCCCCAGCTTCGACTGCGCGGCGAGCAAGCTGTCCAGCGCCACCGCCTCGTCGTGGCCGGACGTGCCGTACGACCGGATCTGCGCCGCGTCGCCCTGCACCAACCAGTACTCCCCGTCGTTCTTCAGCCGCAAGCGGCTCACCTCGGTGAGCACCCAGGTGTGGGGTGGCAGCGCCTACCGGGACGTCGACCAGTGGACGTTCACCCACACCTTCCCCGCCCCCGGCGACGGCACCAGCGCGTCGCTGTGGTTGGAGCGGATCTCGCACACCGGCAAGGTCGGCGGCTCCGCGTCCACCCCGGACGTCAAGTTCGACGGGCAGCAGCGGGTGAACCGGGTGGACGCGCTGGAAGGCATCGCCCCGATGGTGAAGTGGCGGGTGTCGGCCATCCAGACCGAGACGGGCGGCACCCTCAACATCACGTACTCGGAACCGGACTGCACCCGCGCGGCGCTGCCGGCTCCGGAGAGCAACACCCGGCGCTGCTTCCCCATGTACTGGGTGCCGGAGGGCGCGATCAACCCGCTCCTGGACTGGTTCCACCGGTACGTGGTCACCCAGGTCGTCGCGGTCGACAACACCGGCGGTGGGCCGTTCGACGTGACCAGCTACGAGTATCTCGACGGCGGTGCCTGGCACTACGACGAGAACCAGCTGGCCCCGGCGACCCGGCGTACCTGGTCGCAGTGGCGCGGCTACGGCCGGGTGCGGGTCTATGAGGGGCAGAGCAACGAGCAGCGGTCGATGACCGAGTACCGGTACTTCCGGGGCATGGACGGCGACACCCTGCCGGGCGGGGCGAGCCGCAGCGTGTCGGTCACCGACTCCGAGGGCGCCAGCGTGCGGGACAACTGGCGGCTGCAGGACTTCGAGCGGGAGGAGATCGAGTACGACGGTCCGGGCGGGGCGATCGTCTCCGCCGAGGTCAGCGACCCGTGGCTGTACGGGCCGACCGCCACGCAGGGCAGCCGGCAGGCGTACAAGCTGGAGACGTCGGCCACCCGCACCCGGGTCGCGGTCGGCGCCGGGTGGCTGCGCACCGAGGTCCGGACCACCTTCGACAGCTACGGCGAGGCGACCCAGGTCGACGACCTGGGCGACACCAGCACCAGCGCCGACGACCAGTGCACCCGCTACGAGTACGCCCGTAACACCGCCGCCTGGCTGATCGACCCGGTGGCCCGGGAGGAGACGGTGGGGGTGGCGTGTTCGGTCACCCCGAACCGCCCCGCCGACGTGATCTCCGACGAGCGGCACTACTACGACGGCGCCGCCACGTACACCACGGCCGCGACCCGGGGCAACGAGACCCGGGTGGAGGAGTTGTCCGGCTGGTCCGGCGGCCCGGTGTACGTGACCACCAGCCGCGCCAACCACGACGTGCACGGCCGGGTGGTGGAGAGCTGGGACGCGGCCGGCGGACGCAGCGTGGCCAGCTACACCCCGGCGACCGGCGGCCCGGTGACCGGCACGGCGATCACCAACGAGCTGGGCCACACCACGTCCACCATGCTGGAACCCGCCTGGGGTCTGGCGGTGTCCGAGGTGGACGCGAACGGGCGGCGCACCGACGTGTCGTACGACCCGCTCGGGCGGCTGTCGAAGGTGTGGTACCCGGACCGGTCGAAGTCCGGCGGGCAGAGCCCGAACGTCGAGTACACCTACCTGCTGCGTACCAACGGCCCGATCGCGGTGACGACGAAGACGCTGCGCAACGACGGCAGCTACCAGGTGGGCTACGACCTGTTCGACTCGCTGCTGCGCCCCCGGCAGACGCAGGTGCCGGCGCCGGGCGGCGGGCGGATCGTCACCGACACCTTCTACAACACCAGCGGTCTGGTGACGAAGACCAACGACGACTACTACAACTCGTCCCCGCCGGGCACCGACCTGCTGCTGGTCGCGGACAACGTGGTGCCCGGCCAGACGAAGACGGTCTACGACGGGGCCGGCCGGGAGACCGCCGAGATCTTCCTGGTGTACGGCCAGGAGAAGTGGCGTAACACCACGACGTACGGCGGCAACTGGGTCAGCATGGACCCGCCGGACGGCGCGACCCCCACCACCACCTACCTCGACGCGCGGGGACGGAAGACCGAGCTGCGGCAGTACAAGGGCTCGTCGCCGACCGGCGCGTACGACGCGACGAAGTACACCTATACCCGCGACGGTCTGCTGGGCACCGTCACCGACGCGGCGGGCAACCAGTGGCGCAACACGTACGACCTGCGGGGGCGGCTGGTGAAGGTCGAGGACCCGGACCGGGGCACCAGCACGATGGTCTACGACGACTCGGACCGGCTGGCGTCGGTCACCGACGCGCGCAACCGGACGGTGGCCTACACCTACGACGCGCTGGACCGGCGCACCGGCATGTACGACGGGTCGACCGCGGGCCCCAAGCTCGCCGAGTGGACGTACGACACGCTGGTCAAGGGGCTGCCGACCGCGTCCACCCGCTATGTCGGCACGGACGCGTACACCAGCACGGTGACCGGCTACGACACCATGGACCGGCCGACCGGCACCCAGGTGACCGTCCCGGCGTCCGAGGGTCTGCTGGCCGGCACGTACTCGTTCGGCGGGACGTACAACGTCGACGGCACCGTCGCCACTGTGTCGGTGCCCGGCGGCGGCGGGCTGGCCGCCGAGACGCTCAGCTACACGTACAACGAGCTGGGGATGCCCACCTCGCTGACCGGCCTGAGCACCTACGTCGGCGCGACCACCTACGCCAAGCTGGGCATGTTGCAGCAGGTCAGCTACGGGGTGACCGGCAAACGGGTGGTCCGCGACAACACCTGGCAGGACGGCACCAACTGGCTCGGCCGCACCACTGTCGACGTGGAGGGCCAGGCCACCGCCCGGCAGGCCGACGTGACGTACGACTACGACCAGGCCGGCAACCTGCTCAAGATGGCCGACGCACCGTCGGCCGGCGCCGCGCCGGCCGACACCCAGTGCTTCCGCTACGACTACCTGCGGCGGCTGTCGGAGGCGTGGACGCCGAACGGGGACTGCGCGAGCGCGCCGGCCGTCGGCGCGCTCGGCGGGCCGGCGCCCTACTGGCACAGCTACACCTACGACGTGACCGGCAACCGGCTGTCGGAGGTGCGGCACGCGGCCGGCGGGGACACCACCCGCACCTACGGCCACCCGGCGGCCGGGCAGGCGCAGCCGCACACCGTGCGGACCGTCGCCACGCAGGGGCCGGCCGGATCCAGCACCGACCAGTTCGGGTACGACGCGGCCGGCAACACCACCAGCCGGGTCGTCGCCGGACGTAACCAGACCATGGAGTGGGACACCGAGGGCCACGTCTCCAAGATCACCGAAGGGGCCAACGCCACGTCGTTCGTCTACGACGCGGACGGCGACCGGCTGATCCGGCGGGACAACACCACCGTCACGCTCTACCTCGGTGGGATGGAGCTGCAACTGCAGAAGCTGGTGGGCGTCGTCAAGGCCACCCGCTACTACGAGTTCGGCGGCTCCACCATCGCCGTACGCACCTACGACAACAAGCTGACCTGGCTCGTCGCCGACCACCACAACACAGCGGTGCTCCAGGTCGACTCGGGCACGATGGCGGTCAGCCGCCGACGGCAGACCCCGTTCGGTGAGGAACGCGGCCCGAAGCCGGTCGCCTGGAAGGGCGACCGCGGCTTCGTCGACGGCACGATGGACGCCACCGGACTGACCCACCTCGGGGCCCGCGAGTACGACCCGGCGCTAGGCCGGTTCCTCTCCGTCGACCCGGTCATCGACCCCGAGGACCCGCAACAACTGCACGGATACGCCTACGGCAACAACGCCCCGCCGACGTTCAGCGACCCGGACGGCCTGTGGTTCTCCTGCGGCTGGTGCAAGAAGGCGTTCAACGCGGCAAAGCGCGTGGTACGCCGGGTCACCCACGTGGCCCGCACCGTCGTCCACCACGCCCGACGGATCGTGCACCACGTCGTGCACACCGTACGCCGGGTCTTCCACGTCGTCCGGCGGGCGGTGCACCGGGCCGTCCAACGGGTCGTCTACCACGCGAAACGATATGTGCGGGCCGCCTACCATGCCGTCCGGAAGGCCTACCACCATGTGGCGCGCAAGGTCCGAGCACATGCCGCACGCGCCTACCACGCCGTGAGACGGGTGGTGCACCGGGCGGCGCACGTGGTGCGGCAGGGCGCCCGGCGTACGGCACACGCGGCCAGCCGCGCCTGGCATGCGACAGCCTCGGGAGCGGCCAAGGCGGCGCAGTGGGCCGGGCAGCACCGCAGCCTGCTCGCTTCGGTGGCCGCGACCGCGGGCTGCGCCCTGACCGGTGCCCTCGGCTGCCTGGCGCTGGGCGCGTTCGCCCTGGCCGTACGGATGGAGCAACGGGCCCGGGAAGGCGGCGGCTGGCGCAAGACCGCACAGGCGAACCTCGCCGACGCGGTCATCAGCCTGGGCACGTTGGGGCTGGTGAAGACGCCGCTGGCAGCCGCGCAGTACGGCAAGTTGAGCTGGCTGCGGCCGGCGAAGAACGCGAACGGGGTGCGGGTCACCGAGAACTGGGCAGCGGCGTTCGGACCCAAGTTCCTCAAGAAGGACACCGGCCAGTGGGTCCGCTTTGCGCTGATGAAGGCCGGCACGGGCGTGCCGTCGTACGGTGCTGCGGTGACGGCCGGGCACCTCGCCGAGCGGTAGCGTTGACGGCTGGCGCGCGCGACCTCTCGCGCGCGCCAGCCGGCCCCTGGAGGTGGCGTGAAAGGCAGCCGTCGTACGTTTCGACCGTGGCTGTGGAACCTGCTCCTCGCCGCGATCACCGTGATGTTCACGGGCGTGCTGGCCGGCATCGTCGTCGTCGAGGAAGCCCCCGTGGCCAAGGCGGTGTACGCCCTGCTCGCGGTCGGCGCCGCGGTGCTGACCGTCCGGGTGCTCGGGCAGCGCGTGGTCGTCGGCCCCGAGGGGATCGCGGTGCACGACCTCTGGCGGACGCGGCGCATCCCCTGGGACGCGGTCGCCGACGTCAGCTACCAGCGGGCTGGGGAGCGGTTGCTGCGGCCCACCTGGGCGCCGGTGCTGCGGCTGCGCCGGCCGCTCGCCGAGGGCGGCCCGATCGAGTTCGAACTGGAGATGATCCGGTCATTCCGTTCCCGTACGCCGGGGCAGACGGTGGCCGAGCGGGCGGCGGGCGCCATCCGGCAGGCCCTGGCCGCCCGCTAGCCGGCGGGCTTGTGCTCGCGGACCACCCGGTCGATGCGGCGGTCGGGTACGACCCACATGATCGCCACGGCGACGTAACATGCCTCGGCGAGCCCGACTCCGATGGGCCCGCTCCGGTCGATCAGCAGGGCGCTGAGGATCCCGGTGAGGTAGAGGGCCGGGGAGACCTTGCCCTTGATGTCGGCGCCGACGGCCTCTCGCAGCAGCGACTTCGGTCCCTGCTGCCGGATGATCACCGTCTGCAGCACCCAGTACGCGATGGCCGCGCTGAGCAGGTTCAGGCCGTAGACGACGACCGGGATCGGTTCGAACCGTGAGTCGTCGACCCAGGCCGTCGTCAACGGGAACAGGGACAGGCAGAACAGCAGCGCCAGGTTCGCCCACAGCAGTCCGCCGCTGACCTGCCGTACCAGGTGGAACATGTGGTGGTGGTTGTTCCAGTAGATGCCGACATAGATGAAGGTGAGCAGGTAGGTCAGCAGCCCGACGCCGGTCGTGTGGACCAGGTCGGAGAGGTCGTGACCTGCCGGGACCTTCAGCTCCAGCACCATGATCGTGATGATGATGGCGAGGACGCCATCGCTGAACGCCTCCAGCCGGTTGGTCGGCACTGGGCCACGATACTTCTTCTTCGGCCGGGCGGCCGTGCGTTGCGATTTGATTGGGGACGAGCACCGCATGTCCGTTCGGTGGAGGAATTTACGGCCGTTGTCGGGCATGGTGGTTCGGACTGTGTGGTGGGCGTCCTGCCCGCCCTCGGCCATGGGGGAGCGGGCGATGCGTGCAGGCCGGCGAGTGATGGGTGCGATCGCCGCGATGGCGATGGTGTCGGGCCTGCTGACCGCGGCTTCCCAGCCGGCGGCCGCCGCCGAGGTCATCTCGCTCGACTCACCGGTCATGGGCGCCCGCATCACCCCCGGCCCGGTGCTGGTGGCCGGGCGGCTCGAGCGCATGGATCCTGGTGACACGGTGTCGGTGTCCTTCACCGGCAGCCCTGGCCAGGAGTGGATCGCGACCCCCGGCCCGGACGGGCGCTGGTCGGTCAGCGTCGACACCGCAGGCGTGCCCGACGGCGTCTACCAGTTCTCCGCCGACGTGCCGAGCAGCTTCGGCGGCACCGCCTGGGCCGCACGGATGGTCTACGTCGACGAGGTGGCCGACGACATCGTCATCGACACCCCGGCCAGCGGCGCCACCATCAGCACCTCCGGTGAGGAGGGGATCCGGTTCACCGGTCACGTCCCGGACGTCGGCCGATCACTGGAGCCCGGCACCTACCTCACGGCTCACCTCGACGGCGACCAGATCAGGTCGGGCGGGCCCGTCGCCTGGCTGGGTGAGGACGGCAGGTTCAGCTTTGGCATTCCCACGCGGTACCTGTCCAACGGCGCGCACCGGATCGGCGTCGGCCCGGACTGTCTGATCACCCCCAACTGCCCTCCGGTGCTCGCGACGGTGGACATCGTGGTCGGCCTGACTTCCTCGGTTCAGGTGACCGACCCGACCGCCGGGCAGGTGTTCGACTCCCCCTTCCGGATGGGGATCGGCGTCACCGTGGACAATCCCGGTCCGGTCGATGCCGTGTCTGCGACCATCGACAACCAGATACCGGTGGGGTTCAGCAGCCCGATGAAGATCAGTGCAACCAGGACGCTGTGGTGGGGTAATCCTGACATCAGCAGCATGCAGGTGCCCGAGGGGTTGCACACGCTCCGGGTGAGCGCGACGGCCCGGGGCCGGACGATTGTGCCGCCCGACGTCCGTTTCGTGGTCGACTTCACCGCACCCACGTCGGCGTCGGTGGCGGTGCCCGCCGCCGTGCAGCTGACGAACTCGGTCGCGGTGTCCTGGACCGGGGTCGACAACGTGGCCGTGGCCAACTACGACGTGCGCTACCGCACCAGCTCCGCCAGCAGCGGCGTGAGTGCGTACGTCTACCCGGCGGCTCTTCAGCGGACGTCAGCCAAGCGGACCACCCTCGCAGCCACGGCCGGCTACCGGTACTGCTTCTCGGCCCGGGCCCGTGACTATGCCAACCGGACCTCCGCCTGGTCGGCCGAGACCTGCACCATGACCCCCTACGACGACCGGTGGCTCGCCGTGTCCAAGGGCAGCGTGCGCGGCACCAGCGGCTCCTACTACCGCGGCACGTACACCAAGTTGGCGCCCAAGGGCAAAGCCTCGCACGCGGTGACCGGACGCCGGTTCGGGATCGTCGCCCGCACCTGCCCCACCTGTGGTGAGGTCACGGTCTCCGTCGCCGGCGTGACCATCGGAAAGATCAACCTCAAGCGATCCACCACGGGGCGGGCGGTGCTCTGGCTCCCCACCAGGCCAGGCCAGATGTCCGGCACGATGGTCATCAAGTCGAACAACAACCGCACGGTCATCATCGACGGCGTCGTCGTTCAGCGGTAGACGCAGCCAGGCAACCTCCGCCACGAGCGGAGGCTCGCCTCGATATACGCCGGGGGTATATACCCGAGGTATACCCTCGGGGTATGGTGCTCGGCATGAGCGTACCCATGACCCTCCTCGGCCTGCTCGAACGCGAGCCCAGCCACGGCTACGACCTGAAGCGCGACTACGACTCCTTCTTCAGCCGGAGCAAGCCGCTGCCGTTCGGCCAGGTCTACGCCACCCTCGGCCGGCTCACCCGGGACGGCAAGATCGTGGTCGGCGAGGTCGAGCCGGGCGTCGGCCCCGAGCGCAAGCGCTACGTCATCACCGAACGGGGCGCGACCGAGTTCGAGTCGTGGCTGACCGAGCCGGTCGAGGCCGAGCCCAACCTGCAGAGCGTGCTGTTCACCAAGGTCGTGCTGGCCCTCATGCTCGACCGCCCCGCCGAGGAATACCTCGACCGGCAGCGCGCGGCGCACCTGCTGCGGATGAAGGAACTCACCGAGCTGCGGCGCAACGGCGACCTGGTCGACACCATGCTGGCCGACCACGGCCTGTTCCACCTGGACGCCGACCTGCACTGGATCGACACCACGATCGCCCGGCTGGACGCGCTGCGCAAGGTGGTGCGGAAATGAAGGCGGTCGAGGCGCGCGATGTCGTGCTCTCCTTCGGTGAGACGCCGGCGCTGCGGGGGGCCAACGTCTCGGTGGCCCCGGGCGAGATCGTCGCCATCATGGGCCCGAGCGGCTCCGGGAAGTCCACCCTGCTGCACTGCCTGGCCGGGATCCTGGTCCCCGACGCGGGCGAGATCCACTTCGACGGCCGCCGGATCGACACCCTGAGCGAGCACGAGCGCAGCATGCTGCGCCGGGACCAGTTCGGTTTCGTGTTCCAGTTCGGGCAGCTCGTGCCGGAGTTGACCGCGGAGGAGAACGTCGCGCTGCCGCTGCTGCTCGGCGGCGTCAAGCGGGCCGCCGCACTGAAGCAGGCGCGGCCCTGGTTCGAGCGGCTCGGCCTGGCCGGGCTGGAGCACCGCCGCTCCGGCGAGCTCTCCGGCGGCCAGGCGCAACGCGTCGCGCTGGCCCGCGGGCTGGTCGCCCGGCCCGGGGCGCTGTTCGCCGACGAGCCGACCGGGGCGCTCGACTCGCTGACCGGCGAGCAGGTCATGGACCTGCTGGTCGCCTCGGCCCGCGAGGAGGGCACCACCGTCGTGCTGGTCACCCACGAGGCCCGCGTCGCCGCGTACGCCGACCGGCAGGTCATCGTGCGCGACGGCAAGGTGAACGCGTTGGTGCTCTCATGATCCGGTTCGGCCTGCGGCTGTCGCTGGCCGGTGGGCGGGAGGCCGCCATCCGGCTCGTCATCATCGCCGCCGCGGTGGCGCTCGGCGTCGGCATGCTCCTGACCGCGCTCGCCGGCATGAACGCGGTCGGCGCGCAGAACCAGCGGTACGGCTGGCTCAACACCTCCACCGTCCCGGCGGCCTCCTCCGACGCGTCGGCCAGCCAGCTGTGGTGGCTGCTGCGGGAGGACTACTACCACGGCCGGTCCATCGGCCGGCTGGACGTCGCGGTGGCGGGCCCGGACGCGCCCGTCCCGCCGGGCATTGCGCACCTGCCCGGGCCGGGCGAGTACTACGTCTCGCCAGCCCTCGGCGAGCTGCTGCGGACCACCCCAGCCGCGGAACTCGGCGACCGCTTCCCCGGCCACGAGATCGGCACGATCGGCACGGCGGCGCTGCCCTCGCCCGACTCGCTGCTGATCGTCATCGGCCGCACCCCGGCAGAGCTGGAGCCGCTCGGGGCCCGGAAGGTCCCCCAGATCACGACCCTCTCGCCGAGCCACTGCAGCAGCGGCTGCCAGATCGGGATCAACCAGGCCGGCATGACGCTCGTGCTCTCCATCGTCGCCGCCGCGCTGCTCTTCCCGGTGCTCATCTTCATCGGCACCGCGACCCGGTTGGCCGCCACCCGTCGGGAGCAGCGCTTCGCCGCTATGCGGCTGGTCGGCGCCACGCCACGGCAGATCTCCCTCATCTCGGCCGTGGAGTCGACCCTCGCCGCCGCGGTGGGCACCGCCGTCGGGTTCGGCCTGTTCTTCGCCGCCCGGCCGGGACTCGCCGCGATCCCGTTCACCGGCGAACCGTTCTTCCCCGGCGACCTGTCACTCACGATTGTCAACATCCTGGCGGTCGCGCTCGGCGTACCGCTCGGCGCCGTCGTGGCCGCCTGGCTCGCGTTGCGCCGGGTGCAGATCTCGCCGCTGGGCGTGAGCCGACGGGTCACCCCGAAACCGCCACGCGCCTGGCGGCTGATCCCGCTGGTCGCCGGGCTCGCCGAGATGGCGTACTTCATCGGCCGGCGTCCAGCGACGACCAACGGCCAGCTCACCGCGTACCTCTCCGGGTTTGTGCTGATCATGATCGGGCTCGTGTTGGCCGGGCCCTGGCTGACCATGGTCGGTGCCCGGGTGCTGGCCGGGCGGGCCAGTCGACCCGCCACGCTCATCGCCGGGCGCCGCCTCGCGGACAACCCGCAGGCCGGCTTCCGGTCCGTCAGCGGACTGATCGTGGCGCTGTTCGTGACCAGCGTGGCCACCGGCACGATCACCACGTTCGTCGCCAACCGGGGCGCACCGCGCACCGACTCGGTGGCTGCCACCTCACTGCCGAAGAGGTTCGGGCCCGAGGAAGGATCCGCGCCGACCGCGGACCAGATCCCGGCGGGGCTCAGCACGATCCCCGGGGTACGCAGCGTGACCGTGGTCCGCGCCAATCCAGAGCCGATGCCGACGGATGCCGATCCCGCCGCCTATCAAGCGTGGTGGCCGGGCGTCATCACGTGTGCCGAGCTGGACCGCCTGGCGGTGTTCGGCAGCTGCCCCGCGGGCGCGCAGGTCGCGGCCGTGCCCGGCGACCTGATCGGCATGCGCGCATTCGACCTGACCAACGACGACACCTACGTCTGGGCCGCCGCCGACATCGCCCCCGCGGACGTGGACCGGCAGCCGATTCTGTCGGTGGTCGTCGACACGACCAGCCGTTCCGCGTTCGAGCAGGCCCGGACGATGCTGATCAACGCGTTTCCGCTGGGGCGCTTCCCGGTGAGCATCGGCGAGTGGGAGTCGAACTCCCGGCGGCAGATGAACCAGTTCCAGCAGCTGGCCAACGTGATCATGCTGGCCAGCCTGCCGATCGCGGGCTGCAGCCTGGCGGTCAGCGTGGCCGGCGGGCTCAGCGACCGGAAACGGCCGTTCAGCATGCTGCGACTGACCGGGATGCAGCTGCGTACGCTGCGCCGGGTGGTCGCGCTGGAGACCGTCGTACCGCTACTGCTCGTCGCCGCAGTGGCGATCGGGATGGGTTTCCTGGCCGCGCACCTGTTCCTGCGGGCGCAGCTCGGCTACACGCTGCTGGCGCCGGGCATGTCGTTCTACCTCATGGTCGCCGGCGGGCTGGCCGTGTCGCTGGGCATCATCGCGTCGACGCTGCCGCTGCTGCGCCGGATCACCGGCCCGGAGACCGCCCGCAACGAGTGAGTGTCCTGGGGTGGGCCCGGCGACACCGCCGGGCCCTTCCGGTCCGGGTTACCCGAGGGGGACCTGCACGGCGACGTCACGCTTCGGGTAGTACGCCTCCACCTGGTTCCCGCCGTACTTGTCGCGGAACAGCTGCACGACGTGCCGGACCCGGTCCGAGTCGGTGATCGGGGTGGCGCTCGAGCTCAGCGCCGTACCATTGGCCGCCAGCTGGATCATCGGCGTCCGCCGCACGTTCTTGTACCACTGGCTGTTCGAGCCCGTCACCGGGACCAGGAACACGCTGTCTTCCTCCTGCACGAACCACACCGGGTGCGAGATCTGCCGGCCGGTCTTCCGCCCGGTCACGGTGATCTCGACCTCGTTGACGCCCTCGAGAGCGTCCCTGATCGCGTTGGCCACGGTGCCTCCCGTCAGCTTCCCGACGTGCTCCCACCTGCCAGGCTATGGACCTACCGGCCCGTTGGTCGCCGGTTCCGGCGAGACCGGCGGCAACAGGCGCCGCGAGCATCCCGGTAACGCTGCTTTTGTACGCCACACACCCTTAGGCTGGGAACGCGGCCTTCAGACCCGGCACGTACGTCAGCGGTGCCGGAGGCCCGCGAGGCGAGTTCCGAGGAGGCGGTGGTGGCAGAGGCGTACCCCCAGCCGCCCCCTCCGGTGATACGCCGGCGGGCGTGGCTGCGGATCTTCTGGGTCGGCCTGGTGCTGTGGCTGGCCACCGTCCTGGTCATCTTCGTGACCGGCAACCCCTTCCTCGTGCCGATGCTGGTGCTGCTGGGCAGCTTCCTGGTCCCCGTGACGTTCGTGGCCTGGGCCTTCGAGCGCCGGGAAACCGGCGAACTCACCCCAGGCCTGATCCTGAACACGTTCATAGCCGGCGGTGTGCTCGGCGTGCTGGCCGCCTCGCTGCTCGAGGCCTACCTGCTGCGCCCGTCGTCGTGGTTTCTGTACCTCGGCGTGGGGCTCATCGAGGAGGCCGTGAAGCTCGCGGTGCTGGCGTTCCTGACCCGGCACCTGCACCACAAGGCGGTACGCGACGGGATCGTCCTCGGCGCCTCGGTCGGGTTCGGCTTCGCGGCCTTCGAAACCGCCGGGTACGCCTTCACCGCGCTGTTCACCGCCCACGGGCTGTCGGTGCCCCAGCTGGTGGCGACCGAAGTGCTGCGCAGCGTGCTCAGCCCGTTCGGCCACGGCCTGTGGACGGCGATCCTCGGCGGCGTGCTCTTCTCCTCCAGCACCCGGGAACACTTCACCATCACCGTGCGGCTCATCCTGGCCTACCTCGGCGTGTCCCTGCTGCACGCCCTCTGGGACGGCATGCGGGTGATCGCGCTGTACCTGACCCTGCTGTTCACCGGGGGACAGGTGTCCAACGGCAGCCTCGTCCGGCCCACCAGCGGCCAGTTGGTGCTGTTCACGGCGCTGGAGTGGATAGGGCTCGCGATCGTGGCGATCATCGGGCTCCTCTGGCTGTGGGCGGAGGTGCGGTCAACCCGACGTGCGCAGCATCCACCCCTGCAGCCGTACGGGTGGCGGGTGCCGATCCGCCCACCCCGCACCTGAGCTGGCGACGACGGTAGGGGGCAGGGCACCTCGTCCGCGCGGTGCTCTGCGCCGCCGCCATGCGCCTTGGGCGCGCCATTGATCCACTGTTACCCTGCGTGCCCATGACGGGAGCCAACAGCGCGGGTGCTGCCGATGAGTTGTACGCCCACATCGAGACCGCCGCAGCAGGCACGCCGTACCGGATGTGCCGGACGGAGCGGGGATTCGACCTGACCGTGGACGTCAACGTCCCACAGTGGCGGATGCTGCTGATCCGCCGTCGGGTCACCCAGGTGCACACCTACCGCGTCGCGCTGCGCCCGGAGAAGAAGATCTTCACGATGACGGATGTCGTCCGCACCGTCGAGTACGAGGCGGGCCTGACCGGAGTGCGGCTGGGGAAGGCGGTGTTCGTCGGTCGGAGCCTGTACGTCACCTCGCGGCGGGCCGTGGACGGCTCCGATCAGTACACCTTCTCGGCCGGCGAGGGCCATCATCTGATCCGGGGTGCGGCCGGGGAGCTGGGCTGGCGGGAGGCTCAGCCCGCCAGTGTGAAGATCGCGGCAGGCTTCGCAATCCTCGGCGGGCTCGGCGCCCTCGCCGCGGTGATCGCCGTCGCGATCGTCAAGTGGCTCTGACGGATAGGCGCCCGCTGAAGGACTTTCATACCATTAGGGGACGATAGTCGGATTTGTTCCCTAAGTTCCGTAAAGTCCGATGATAGAGGGCATGCAGGTCAAAGGTCTGCCTGTGCTGGCGCTGGGAGATGTCGGGCGCCCGGTAGCGAGGCGCAGGGCACGGGGCGGCTTCGCCTACGCCGCCATCACCTTCCCGACTCCGCTGAACGGTGGAGGGCCCGACCTGCGTTTGACCCCGGTCGTCGTTGCGCTGTGGCTTCTCGGGTTCGGCATCGCGGCTCTCCTCGGTCACCTTGTGGTGGAGCGGGCGCTCCACCGCCGGCAGTTGTCGCGGTTGCCAACCCGGATCGTTGTCAACGGCATTCGGGGGAAGTCGTCCGTGACCCGACTCATCGCGGGCGCGCTGCGTGCGGAGCGCGGGCGCACGGTGGTGGCGAAGACGACCGGCACTGCGGCGAGGTTCATCCATCCCGACGGGTCGGAGGTGCCGATCCGGCGGGGCCGGGGCGGCGTCAACGTGATCGAGCAGATCGGCGTGGTTCGACGGGCCGTGCGTGCGGGCGCAGAAACGCTCGTCGTCGAATGCATGGCGGTGCTTCCCGAATTGCAACAGGTCAACCAGGAACTGCTGATCAACGGTGACATTGTCGTGATCACGAATGTGCGCGAGGACCATCTGGACGAGATGGGCCCGACGCTTGACGACGTCGCCCGATCGCTGTGCCGGTCGATGCCGTATCGCGGAACTGTGATCACAGCTGAATGTGAACGGCTGCACATCCTGCAGGAGGAAGCGACCCGCCGACAGTGCGCGCTGATTGCCGTGGATCCCAACAGTGTCACGGACGCGGAGATGCGCCGGTTCCGCTGGATCACTTTCAAGGAGAACGTCGCCATCGCCTTGGCGGTCGCGCAACTGTGTGGTGTCGACCGGGCTACCGCTCTGCAGGGTATGTGGCGGGCCGCGCCCGATCCGGGGGTCCTGCGGGTCGACGCCTGCGCCCACTTCGGGCGGCGGTTCGCCGTCGTCAACCTGTTCGCCGCGAACGACCCCGCCTCGACGCTGATGAGCATCGACCTGCTCCGCCGGCGGCGGCTGATTGGTGACCGCGTCGCCGTAGTAATCAACTGTCGGCCGGACCGTGTCGAGCGCAACGGCCAGATGGGCAGCATCATCCCGCACATCGATCCGCAGCGGGTCTTCCTCATCGGGTCACTCACCCGGAGCGCCCTGCGCATGATTCCCGAACAGTGGCGCGATCGCGTCGTCGACCTTGACGGCGAGCACCGCACCGGGCCCGAACTGCGCGAGGCGATCGTCGAGGCGCTCGGAGTCGGCGAGACCGTCACCTCACTGCTCTTGATCGGCAACGTTCACGGCCGGGGTGAGGAACTGCTGGAGTCGCTGCACCAGGTCACGGTCGCGACCCCTGCGGCGGCGCCATTCGATGAACCGTCGCGGACCTCGGAGAGGATCTGTGCGATCGATACCGCTGCCACGGCGGACACGACTCACCCGCAGCTTCCCGGCGATCTCGACGCGGCCGTCGTGCTGTCCCACGCGGACCTGGCCGCCACCGCCGCGCTGAACACCGCCCGCGTCGCCGTCCCGCACGCCGCTGGACGACAACCCGTCCAGGACTGACCGAAAGGGAAGCCATTGTCATGCCCATGTTCGACCTGTCCTCCGAACTGAGCGCCGTGATCATCGCCGCGGGTCTGCTGTTCGGGCTCGTCGGATACCTCATCACCAACATCTCACCGGCAGGGCTGATGGTGCCCGGCTGCCTGGTCCTGACCGCTCTCGCGGAGCCGCGCAGCCTCATCACCGTCACCGCGGTCACCACGGTCACCGTCGGCGTGATGAAGCTGCTGCAACGGATCATGATCCTCTACGGCAAGCGGCTGTTCGCCGTGTCGGTGCTTCTCTCGTCCTTCATGTCGGTCACCGCGTTTGTCCTGCTGCACCTGCGTTACCCGTTTCTGTTCCGCGACGACACGCTGTCGTTCGTCATCCCCGGGCTGATGGCCTACCAACTGGTGCGACCTCGCGCACTGCAGACCCTCGCCGCCACCGCCGTGGTGACCCTGGGCACCGCTGGCGCAGCCCTGGCCGTGATCTCGCTATGATCCCGACCCGCCGGGGCGTCGTCATCGCGGCAGCCATAGCGGCAGCGGCGATCGACACCGTCGTGGCATCTCACCTCACCGGGCCATCCGACGCCAAGCGACAGCGTCGTCGGTTCCGGCTACTTCGGTAAGCGGCTACGCCGTGTCATCCGCCTCTAGCGAGGGACCCTCAACAATGCGCGCAGTCCGCATCATCCTCATCGTCGCGCTCAGTTTCTCCCCGGTCGTGGTGTGGGCGCTGCGCGGCGACATCATCCGCGACCGGCTCGCCGGCCAACCCCAGCCGGCCGCCCAAACCAGCATGCCCGCTGGACCCCGGCAGATCAGCATCCTCGGATCCGGCGACATCCTCGTGCACCCGCCGACCTGGCAGCAGGCGCAAACCAACGCCAAAACGGCGGGCCGGACCGGCTACGACTTCGACCCCATGTTCGCCAACATCCGTCCCGCGGTCTCCTCGGCAGATCTGGCGATCTGCCACATGGAAGCCCCGATGGGTCCCGGCAGCCCCCAGGACTTCCCGCGCTTCAATGCACCCACCGACCTCGCGGCTGCCGTCAAGAACGCCGGCTACGACGCATGCTCCACCGCCAGCAACCACGCCCTTGACCAAGGCGAGACCGGCGTTCACCACAATCTCGACGCCCTAGACGCCGCCGGCCTGGGCCACACCGGCACCTTCCACAATGCCGCCGAGCACGCCAAACCAACCATATACGAGGTCAATGGCGTCAAGATCGGTCACCTGTCCTATGCCATGCACTTCAACGGATTGAAACCCCCCGCCGGCAAGGAATGGCTGGCCAACCGCATCGACGTAGCCGCCATCCACGCCGCCGCCGCTGCGACCCGCAAAGCCGGCGCGCAGATCATCGTCCTGTCCGCACACTGGGGCACCGAATACGTCCACGACCCAAACATCGAACAGCTCGTCTGGGCCAAGCAGCTCATCGCCGACCCGAACATCGACCTGATCATCGGGCACCACGCCCACGCCGTGCAGCCAGTCGAGAAGATCGGCGACAAATGGATCGCGTACGGCGTCGGCAACACCCTGGCCCGCCACGACTTGCCCGACGACACCAGCCGTGAGGGCATCCTGGCCAAGTTCACCTTCACCGAACAGCCCGACCATCGATGGCGTATCACCCGCGCCGAAGCCATCCCCATCTGGCTGTCCCTGAAGCCCACCATCCGCGTCATCGACCTAGCCCATGCCATCGACAGCATGCCTCGCGTCGACCGACGACGCGACCTCTACAGCGCCGTCCTGAAGAGCATTACCGGCTACCTCGACGCCCGCAGCGCAATCAAGGACGGGCTACACGTCACGGGAGTGTCATAAAGGGCACCCTCGCCATCAACGAACGGCTCCACCTTCAGTGACCAGGTCACAGCCGATGCTGTCCGTCGCGCCGGGTCTCCTCGCCGGGCGACCGCCAGAGGGCACAGCCCTGGTGGTGCCGCCCCGGAGCCGGCGGGCGCGGCGAACCCGTAGCGGGCGACGCCTGAACGGGGGAAGCGGGACCTATCCGGCGTCCTGCTTCTCGTCGTCCCACCGCGCCAGCGCGGCGGACAGATCATCCAGGAACGCGTCGACCTGCGCGGTGTTGTACCCGCGCATGGCGGCCGGCAGGCTCTTGCGAGCCTGTTCAATCTCTGCCTTTGCGCCGAGGCGCTTCTCCTTCACGTCCGAGGCGAGCGCCTCCTGACCCTGCCTGATGAGGCGATCCACTCTGGCCGGGTCATATCCTCGCAGCCCGATAGTGAAATCCGGCGAGTCGAAACGTTGCCGGGTCAGTTCCCGGAAATCCGTGAAGCGACTGTCGCCGTAGCGGGCCAGGGCCGCCGCCACCTCGTTCGGCGACTCCCCGACGTCGTTCAGCCCGAGCAGCACGAAACAGGGACGGTCGTCCACGGGGCTGCGCTGGGTCAGCGGACGATCGAGAGTCGAGCCGCTGGCCGGCACGAGCAGCAACACAGCGGACGGCACCTTGTTGCCGGCAGGGCTCGGCAGCGGCTGGTCGAGAATAAGCGCGTCGATCTCGGCCCACGGCACGAGGCGGTTGAGTCCGGGCTGTCGTACGGTCAGCCCCTCGGCCCCGATGTGGAACCGAAACGGCCGGACGCCATTGAAGGCCAGCACGCCGCCCCTCAGCAGCCCAAAGGCACCGAAGCCAAAAAAGACTGCCCGGAGAGCGCTGTCGGTCCGGCTGCAGAGCAGCATGACGACCCCGAACGCCAGAAAAGCGGTGCCACCGATCAGGGGGGATCGGCTCCTGCGAAGCTCCATGGCCCTTCCCCGCTCTCTCGAGGGTTGTCGCGGAGATCATCGCATCAGGGCCGCAAGGGCGCCATGCCCTGCGCTGATGCTGTGCCACTGCTCCTCTCCGCTTACCCGGACCGAGATCGGCTCCCCACCGAATAGTGTCAACTCGAAGGTCTGTCGTTGGGCTGCTATTCCGTCGATCCGGACGGCGGCGATGCCTGGCGCATCCGGACACTCTGTATGGACTGGCAGCAATGGGGCGGGTTTCCGGTCGCCGCGTTTCTCAAGAGGAACGTGAACGGTTGTGCCGGATGTGAGGACGGAGTCACTCGCCGCCACCGTAGCTCTGGCAACCAGGGACGCGAAGCGTCCAAACTGGCGGACACGATGGGCGGAGCGGGAGAACGAGCGACGGCGATGCGCACATGACGCGGACGCCGAGAGTTGGCGCCGGCGGGCCGACGAGCTGATCCGGCTGCGCGCCGAGGTCACCTGCTTTTACGGCTACCACCAACCCAGCACAGACCTACCGGTCGACCTCGAGGACGACGAGGTCCTCTTCCGCGTACTCCCGGCAGTGGAGCTGGTCGAGGCCGAGGCCCGGCACCGCACCGGGCTGCCCGCGCCGGGGCTCGCCGTCACGCCGGTCCCCGCCGACGCGCCAGGCCCCGCGCTACCACGCGGCCTGGGGATCGCCGACACCGGCATGGCCGCCGTCACGAGCCGCCGCCTGGTCTTCGCCGGTCCGCGTGGGCGGCGGCAATGGTGGTACGCCGACCTCATCGGACCCGCGCACCACCCGCAGGCCCCGGTCACCCTGCTGCACACCACCCGCGGCGGGAAGCTCGCCGGGCTGCGGGTGCTGCCGGAATCGGCACTGAACTTCCGGTTGTATCTCACCCTCGCGTTCGCGGACGTCCGGGGAGACCGCGACGCCGTGGCCGCGTACCTCGATGAGCAGGTGACCGTCCACGAGCGAGCGCGGCCGGCGCTGCCCGACCCGGCCGAGGAGGACGAGGCCCCGCTGATCGCGCTGCTACACGACCGGCGGATCGCCGTCGGGGCGGCGGCCGTCGCGATGCTCGTCACGGCCGTGGGCATCGTCGGGCCCGGGAGACCGGCTCCGGACATCATCAGGAAGGCGCCAGCGATCGGCGTGGTCGGCACGGTCGACTCGACCGGCGGCGCAGTCTCCGCCACGAGCGCTGCGCCTGCGCCAACCGGACCGGGCGGGAGGGCCGCGGCGCCGCCCGCCAACAAGGCCGACGCGGGGAAATCGACGGCGGTGGCGGGGGTGATCGGTGGTGGTTCGGCCCCAGTCCAGCCGTCGCCCAGCTCGGCCGCGTCCGGCAAACCTGAGCCGCAGCAGACGTCCAGCGGGCCCCAGACAAGCCCTTCTCCGTCCGTCTCACCGACGGAGATCGACCGCTGCGGGGCGCCGCGGAACCCGTACGGCTACACCTACTGTGGTGGCACGCTCATCCGCGAGCCGGCGGCCGACGTGTGCAGCTATTTCCCCTGCATGGATGACTTCTGGATCGGCATCGGCCACGTGTTGACGTGCAAGGACGGTCTGGTCGGCCTGGTGGGCGGGTTGCCCGAGGAGTGTGCCGGCCAACGCGGTCTGCTCGCGTACCTGAACGGCTGAGAGTCAGGCGGTCAGCCGTGGTAAGCGCCGGTTGCCGGCCGGGGATCGACCCGGCCGACAACCGGCGTGCTGCTACCGAATCCGACCCAAGCCCGGACGGCTAGCCACGGGCCGCGGCGACGGCTGCCTGCGCGTCGACGATTCCCCACCCGTACACCGGGGTGTAGATGCCACGGGCGAGGCTGCCCGGCGTCCTGGCCGTCGACATCAGCACCGAGTACACGTTGTTGAGGCTCCGGCCCTGGGCGAACAGCAGCGCGGCCACCCCGGCCACGTGCGGCGTGGCCATCGACGTGCCGGCGTACGCGTCGTAGTCGCGCTGGCCGCAGGCGGTCGAGCCGGTGCCCTGCGGCACCGTCGACCAGATGTCGTCGTCGCAGGAGACCAAGCCCGCGCCGCCGGGGGCCGCGACCGCCTTGAGATCGGCCTTCAGGCCAAGGTTCGAATACCAGGCCTTGAGCTCGTTACGGTCGGTGGCAACCACGCAGAGCGCCCCCGGCTCCCAGGACGGGGTGTCACACAGCGGGGCCGCCTCGTTGCCGGCGGCGGCGATCACCGCGACACCCTTGGCGTTCGCGTACGCGATGGCCTCGGTGGCGTCGGAGGCCAGTCCGGTGAGCGTCAACGCCTGTGCACCGGGCACTGCCCCGAGGCTGAGGTTGATCACCTTCGCCCCGTGGTCCGCCGCGTACCGGATGCCCAGGGCGATGTCCTCGAAGCTGCCACTGCCGGCCTCCAAGACCTTGACCGGCATGATCTTCGCCTCGGGCGCGATACCCGCGATGCCCACGCCGTTGCCCGTGGCAGCGGCCGCGATGCCGGACACGTGCGTGCCGTGCTCGTCGGAGGAGTCGGCTACGCCGTTGGGCCCACGCCAGTCGCCGTTTCCGCAGGAGGCGGTGCCGCAGTCGACGAACGTGGCACCCTTGACCAGCTTGGACTTCAGATCCGGGTGGCTCAGGTCCACCCCGGTGTCGACCACCGCGATGACGATCCCTTTGCCGGTACTGGTGGCCCAGGCCGCCTCGGCCCGCACCTGCTGCAGGCCCCACTGCTTGCCGAACATCGGGTCGTTGACTGCGGCGCGGGCGGGTGCCGCACCAACGCTCGCCGCGACCACGGTCGCCGCGGCCAGCGCGGTAAGTGACCGAATGACTGGCATGAGTCCTCCAAAAGGATGAGAGAGATAGTTGCCTGGACATCGCTACTGGCCGCGGATCTGCAACAGGAAGACTGAACTGGCGGTGAGCTGAGTTCGGCGAGCATGTCGGAAGCTTGCGCAGCGTGCGGAGGTCTCGGCGGGGCGACGGGCCTACGAGTTGTCATCGCCGAGGATCTCGCCCTCCTCCGGGACGGGCTGACCCGCATCCTCGACGCGTACGGGTTCAAGGTGGTCGAGGCGGTCGCCGACGGGCCGTCCGTGCTGCCGGCGCTCACCCGGCACCGCCCCGACGTCGCCGTCCTCGACGTACGCCTGCCACCCACCTTCACCGACGAGGGCCTACAGGCGGCGCTCGCGGCCCGGAAGCAGATGCCCGGGCTGCCGATCCTCGTGCTGTCCCAACACGGCGAGCAGCTGTACGCGCGGGAACCGCTCGCCGAATGGGGTGGGGGAGTTGGCTATCTGCTTCAAGGACCGGGTGTCCGACGTCGGCCAGTTCATCGACGCGGTGCAGCGGGTGGCCGGCGGCGGGATGGTGATGGACCCGGAGGTGGTGTCGCAGCTGCTGGCGCGGAACACGGGCGCTAATCGGTTGGCGGAACTTACCGCTCGGGAGCGGGAGGTGTTGGGGTTGATGGCGGAGGGGCGGTCGAACGCGGCGATCGCGGGGCGGCTGTTCGTGACCGAGAAGGCCGTCAGTAAGCACATCAACAACATCTTCAGCAAGCTGGGGATGCCACCGTCAGAGGACGACAACCGGCGCGTGTTGGCGGTGTTGGCGTACCTGAACGGCTGAGACGCGCTCGTCCAGCGCCAAGTTTCCATCTCCGAGTCGGCAATGTGTATTGCCCTCTTTAGACATTCCAGCTCCGATCTGCGCTTGCGCGGCGCCAGACGTTTGTACGTGTCTCTCCCAACGTACTACGTGGATCTGTTGGCGTCGTACGTTGGTCAAGCTATGTTTGCGTCCGGCATCCATAGAGGACGGAGCGGACCAACCATGTTCTTCGCCGAGTTGGGTCTAACCCAGCACGATTCCCTGACCGCCGCCCAGCAAGCCGCGAGCGAGGCCGCCTCGGCCTCGGGGGGCCGTTCGTTCACCTGTGTCGTCTTCCAGCAGGGCGGTCGTCTCATGCTCACCACCGCCTTCTCGCACAGCTTCCTCGTCAAGCACGTAGTTGCTAACCCTGCGGCCAAGGGCGGGAACCCTCGCATGGCAACCAACCGTCCGATGGATACCGCTCACGTCCGGGCCATCAGCAAGTACCTTGTCGAAAACGAGCGCAACTACATCCTCCCGCCGGTGACCCTGAACGTCCGCTCGGTACCTGCCATTCACATCCCACGGGGCAACTTCGCCACGACAGTCGGGTTTGTGGTTATCGGCGACGAGACCAAGTTTTCTGTGACCGACGGGCAGCACCGGCTCGCCGCCATCATGAAGGCGAGCGAATCGTTGACGGACCCGGACTCGACGTTCATGAGTGACAGTGTCTCGGTCGTCATCGTCGTTGAGCCTGAGCTTCCCCGGATTCACCAGGACTTCGCCGACGCGGCCCAGACCAAGCAGATTCCAGCCAGCCTCCTAGCCGCCTTCAATACCCGCGAGCCCCTGAACCGTGTGCTCACCAAGATCGTTGACGGCTCCAGGCTGTTCGAGGGCCGTATCGACGAAACTTCGAAGAGCCTGTCCAAGAACTCACCGGCGATTTTCCTGCTCAACCAGGTCCGCGGCATGGTCAAGGAGCTGCTTTTCCGAGACTATGCGCTGAGCGAATCCAGCATCCCGGCGCGGAGCAATCAGGTGATCGGCTCTATCGAGAGGCAAGATGCCTTCGTCGAGCGGACCCTCTCGATGATGGAGATCTTGACTGAGCACATGACGCCGTGGAGGGCTATTGCCGAGTTGCCGACCTCGGGTGGTCCCGCTAACCAGGTCATTGACTACCGCAAGCACTACATCAACATGACTGCCACGGGCCTGGTCATCATCGGTCACGTCGCGTACGAGATCGAGAAGAACCAGGACCCTGCCTGGCGCACCGCTCGTTACCTCGATCTTGCGAGCAAGGTTGACTGGCGACGTGATGCTGAGATCTGGCAGGGCACGATCATCTCGGGCGACAAGATCAGCACTACCCGTGCGCCGGGGCGTCTGGCGGCGGCGAGGGTCATGGCGGCTATCGGTCTGTCCGCCCCCGCTGATGTTGCCGATAGTGCTCTGCCGGGCATGGAGCCTCTCGTAGGCGCTGGAGTCTGACGCACACAGCTTCGGTGGACATCCATAGGCTCGGCCTCCCCTCGTGTTGGGGAGGCTGAGCCTGCGTTCTGATTTCGGATTCCCGCAGGTCCTTCGGCGTTCCTCCCGTAGCCGGCAACCGACGCGGCGAAGTCAACAGAGCCGGGGACCCGGACCCGGACCGTCATCTGCTCATGCGGCAATCGCCCGGGCGGCGGCGTACATGTCAGCGGGGAGCGCCTGCGCGAGCTTCCAGATGATGCGCATCGGCCGATCGCCGGTATGCCCCTGGTACGTCATCGGTCCGGCGTAGAGGTACGCCGGCACGCCCAGGTCGCGGTCGGCGACCTTGGTGTCCCGGACGAACAGGTGCACCGTCGACCCCAGCTTCTCGTGGTTGATGTAGCGCTGCCCCGTTGCCGAGGCCGACGCCGTGGTGCTCTGTGACTCCCACTGGAACAGCGTCTCGGTGATGGCCCGGTCGGCGTACATGGTGGTGGGGGAGTAGTGCTGCTCGGACTTGACCAGGGTGACGAAGAAGAGGTCGGCCTGCTCGTTCGGCAGCCACTTCACGCCCTCCCGCAGCGACCCCGGGTTCGGCATACCAAAGGCAGCGCACGCCTCGTTGCGGGTGTACCGGGCGTGCACCCGCAGCGGCACCTGGCCCAGCCCGACGGGCTCAGTGACCCGGTGGATCCGCTCCCGCAGCACGTCGGCGAGCTGGCGCAGCTCAACGCACCGGGCCGGCTCGGCCCAGAGCCGCGCCAGCCGCTCGTCCCGCTGCGACAGCGGCACGTTCGGCCCCCATAGACCGAAATGCAGCATGTCCAGCAGCCGCCCATCGGGCACCGGCCCGTCCGCCGCCACCTGCTCCCACAGGGCCAGCCGATCGAGGTCGTCGGTGTGCAGCATCCGTCCGATCGCCCGGCCCAACTCCCGGTCGTCCGCCCCCGGCGTCGACGTCTCCATCCCGGCGAGCCGCCGCAACCCGGTCCAGCCGCCCAGTGTCGCCGACCGGTATACGTCCTCGACCTCCAGGCCGCTGTCCCGCAGGAACTCGGCCAGGGGCACGTCTCCGAGCTGCCGCAGCTCGGTCACCATGCTGTTCTTCAAGGATGGGATCGCCCGCTCCAGGTTGCGGAGCACGACATCCTTGGCGACCCGATCCAGCTCGATATGGCACCCGCTCGGCAAGGTCGGGAAGTCTTGCTCGACCGCTTCGTGCACCTCTCGGCGGCTGACCCCGGTCAGTGCCCGCCAGCGGAGGTCGAACCGGAAGTTGGCGTGCTGTGCGCCGATGAAGTCGAGCACGGTCAGGCAGGGCTTGTCGTCGTCCAGGCGCAGCCCACGGCCGAGCTGCTGAAGGAAAATCGTGGCGCTCTCCGTGGGCCGCAGCAGGAAGATCGTGTCGACCATCGGCAGGTCGACGCCCTCGTTGAAAAGGTCGACGGTGAAGAGCACGCGCAGCTTGCCGGCCTTGAAGTCCCGGATCAGGGCATGCTGCTCCGGTCGATTGACCTCCGAGGTCACCGCCGCCGACGGCACGCCGTGCCGAGTGAACCACTCCGCCATGAACTCGGCGTGCCCGATGCTGACGCAGAATCCCAGCGCCCGCATCCGCCCCACGTCAACGAGTCTCTGGGCGGCCTGTAGCACCAACCGCGCCCGCGCCTGATTGCCGGTGTAGAGGCCCCCCAACTCCGATCGGTCGTAGCCCTGTCCCCGTTTCCACGTGACCTGCGAGAGGTCCACGTCATCGTGCAGCCCGAAGTAATGGAACGGCACCAACAACTGCCGGTCCAGCGCCTCCCGTAGGTGCAGCTCCACGGCCGCATGCCCGTCGAACCAGCGCCGCACGTCACGGCCGTCGGTACGGTCAGGAGTCGCCGTCAGCCCCAGGAGCACGCGCGGCCGCAGCCGCTCCAACAACTGGGCGTACGTCTTCGCCTCGGCGTGGTGGAACTCATCCACGATCACCATGTCGAACTGCTCGGGGTCGATTTCCCGCCGGTGCAGCGACTGGATCGAGGCGAACACGTGTCGCCAGTGCTGCGGCTTCTCCCCGGCGACCAGCCTCTCGCCGAAGCTGCCGTCCCCCATCACCTGCCGGAATGTCGACCGGCTCTGCTTCAGAATCTGTTCCTGGTGCGCAATGAAGAGCAGCGAGTCGACGTCCCCGGCCTTGTGCAGCCGGCGGTAGTCCAACGCGGCGACCACGGTCTTGCCGGTGCCCGTGGCCATGACGACGAGGTTGCGCCAGCGGCCATGCACCTGCCGCTCCGCATCCAGGTCGGCCAGGATCTCCGCCTGATACGGGTACGGGCGCACGTCCAGGTTCGCGATCTCGGTCGGCGCCTCGGCGGCGCGCTCGCCCCGCAGTGCGTATCCCAGCCGCTCGCCATCCTTCGCCGGATCGTACGCCTCGAACGCTGGGTCGTTCCAGTAGTCCTCGAAGGTGGCGGTGAACGTGTCGATGACGTGCGGCTGCTCGACGTTCGAGATCCGTACGTTCCACTCCACCCCGTCGACCAGCGCCGCCTTCGACAGGTTGGACGAGCCGACGTAGGCGGTGGTCATGCCGTTGTCGCGGCGGAACAGCCACGCCTTGGCGTGCAGGCGGGTGGTCCTGGTCTCGTAGGAGACCTTGATGTCGGCCCCCAGCTCAGCGAGTCTGTCCAGGGCTCGCTGGTCGGTCGCGCCCATATACGTGGTGGTGATGACCCGGAGGCGGCCACCGCGGTCGATCAGCTCCCCGATGGCGGGCTCGATCAGACGCAGACCGTGCCACTTGATGAACGCGCATAGCAGGTCGACGGAGTCTGCCGAGGCCATTTCATAGGTGACCTCGTGGCCGATACGAGGTTGGTGGCGGCCGTTGACCAAGAGCGCGCCGGTGGAGAGCGGCGTGGTGGGACGCTGTGGGAAGGCAGGTGTGGTCGGAGGCACCGGTGGGGCTGCGATGGCGTGCAGCAGACGTGCGGCATCGACGACTTGGTCGTCACCGCCGACTGCATGAGGCTCGAGGGCAGCTATGCCCTCGGTGATGCGGTTGGCCAGCTCGACTTGGCGGACGAGCTTGTCTTCGCCACCGACGGCGAGCAGCGCCCGCCGAGCCAGGGCTGCAATCTGCCGGGCGAGGACGTCGTGCGCGTCAGCGGGGTTGAGCGTGCCCCGCTGGACCAGGGCGGGATCAACGTGCTGAAGCTGTTCCGCGAGTTGGTGGGTGATCAGTTGCTCGTAGATTCCGGGCTCAAGGTCCGTCACCCCGGCACCCTAGCCGAGTAAGGGATGAGAGGACCGTCCCCGCCATGGAGCTAAGTGTCCAACTGTCGGGTCCACGACAAGCGGCCTCAACGGCAGTTGATCGCTCAATCTTCCACACAGGTGAGCTCCGACGAGGCGCAGCTTCGCTGGATGGCCTGAGCAGCAAGTTTTCGCAGCCTTGGCGTTTGGTTGCCCCGACCAACATGGACTCCGAAGGCTATTGACGGCGCAGAGAGACCAGGCGGGACCGGCTGAACGGGTGAACGTAGGGGGTCCCGCGGGTAGGAGTGCTGACGGTAATGTCCCCGGCACGCATTGTGGGGAGGTGAGGGGCCATGCTCTTTGGGCTGAGCGTACCGCCCACAGTCGAACTGGAAACTGGTGATAACGGCTGTGCGCGCCGATTTGCGTTCCGGCTACCACCGGCATGTGGTCCTCCAATCGCCGGCGGGGCCGGCAAATGGGCCCAAGCGATGCGCATCGCCATGGAGTTGATCACCGTGAAAGTTGCTGATCATGGCGTGGGTCAACCGGCAGATGGCCGAGATGCCGGCCGTCCGGCATCTATCGCTTGAAGCTTGTTTGCTGGTGGCTGCTCTGCCGCGAGTGCGCTCGGCCAAGCGCCATCATGCGATGGATGAGTACGGAGAGCAGCCAGATCGGGCGATTCGCAAGTATCATCTCACCCTCCAGCTCTGATTGCGTTGAATTCTCGCATTCCTTCAGGAGTGGAAATGCCGATCTCCGACTACCTTCTTAGAACTTTTCGCCTGAACGATCCGCGTGACCGGGGTCGTGTTATCGACGCGGTCAGGGCTGCAGGTTTCTCAATCGAGAACATTCAGGAAGACTTGAAGCATCCGCAGAAGTGGGGACTGATCCTCAAGCCAAATCGGAGGCTGTCCGAGCTCTTCAGGCTGGATCGGGAGGTTCTTCTCTGGTGTTCCACCTACCCCAGGTTCCAAGCTCGCGATATTGACGATATCAAGCTCGTCCTAGACCGAATGGGGATGCGGCTGAGTCGAAGCTTTGCAATCCTTGTTTCGCGATACGATCCACACACGCGAAGCCGAATCGAAGCAGAGTCCTCCCTTGATACCACAATCGTTCATTGTTCCTTTGATGAGTTGAGCGCGAAGCGGACCGGCGAGCAGGAGCCGGCTCTGCAGCGGATACTTCTGGATCGCCTGTATGTGCGAGATCTGTATGACCTGCCCTCGGCTGCCACTAAGGCTGCGGACTTCTTTGGCAGGCGAGACACTATCGATGATATTGCGGATGAGCTCATTACTGGGCGATCTCAGGTCGGAGTTTTCGGACTGAGAAAGATCGGAAAGACCAGTCTTACGAACAGGATCACGGAATCCGTTACTCAAAGTGGAAGATGCATAGTTGCTAAGGTTGATTTGCAATGGACAACGTCCATCGATCCGCGCCCTGAGTACACCTTGTGGGCGCTTGGTGAGGCCATTTTTGCGTCGGGTCGTGTAGCGCGAAGCACCAAAGGATTGAAGCTGTTCGGCCAATATTCAACGGCTACTGACGCAATAGTATCCGGGCTTTCCGTCTGGGAATCCTTTGCGCATGACCTGACTGCGATAATTCATTCCACTAGTCGTAGAATCGTGATTGCAGTTGACGAAATTGAGAGGCTATTCGAACTTCCCGACAAGGGCTCCTTTGTTCGTCTATGGCGGGTTCTCCGTGGGTTGGATCAGCAGTTTCCGGGGAGGCTGAAGTACCTTATTTCAGGAACCAGCCCTGAATGTGCGGAATCTGCGACGATAGCGGGCCTAGATAATCCGTTGTATCGCTATCTCTCGATCCGTTACCTGGGCCCCCTTGACCCGCGAGACGGTAAGGAGCTTTTAGTAAATCTCGGATCCCCGATTGGTCTGCGTTGGACCAATGACGCGCTTGCCTATGCGCTGGAGCAAACAGGTGGACACCCTGCCCTGCTAAGAACGCTAGGAAGCCTTGTTCACGTAAGCTTGTTACCTCGCCATGAAGCCGCAGAAGTTCGGCGTGATCATGCCGTGCTTGCAGCGAGATCTATGGTCTCGGCGCATAGTGCAGTTCTCGCTCAGGTGACGGCTTCTCTCGAGGACCAGTATCCGGACGAGTTCGTCATGCTTAGGATGCTGGCCGAGGGGCAGGTGTACAACTTTCGAATGCTGGCGTCCGAGTACGTCGATGAAATGTCGCATCTCATTGGATATGGCTTGTTGCCTAATGGTGACCGGAGTGAGGCATTGTCGATCGGCTTGCTGCAGTCCTACCTTCAGGCGCGACAGGACAGGCCAAAGGAAGGGCCGGGCGCTCCCGTCCTGCAAGTTGGGGACTACGTTGGCGGCCGCGCCATCGTCGCTCGAATAAGGTCGGGTGGGTTTGCTGACGTTTTGGTTGCCCAGGACGATAAAGGTGGGAAAGTTGCAGTGAAGGCATTCCGCTCTGCCCGCCTGAGTGCTCTGGAACGCGAGGTTGAATACCTTCAAGCACTTAATCATCCGGGCATCGTCAAATTCATCGAAGCCACGCAGGCTCCCGGCGGTATTCCTTGTATTGTGATGGAGTATCTTGAAGGCAGCACGCTTGCCGATATGTGTAATATTACGCTGGCCCCCAACACGGCATCGCTTCTGTCCATCACCGCTAGTCTGCTGGATGCGCTCGCATACATGCATCCGTCCGCGTCTGGTGCGGCAGCGTTTGTGGACAAGCCTGAACTAACGCCGGGTGACTTTGAAGATTGGGAGCGCCTGCGTTATGGTATTGTTCATCGGGATATTAAGCCGGAAAATATAATTGTTGCCGATCGCGGCCCGGTCCTAATTGACTTCAACATCTCAGTGAGGGCGGCGGATCCGGTTGAAACAATGTCCTCTACGCCAGGCTATCTTCCGCCCGACTTCAATGGCATTTCCTGGACTCCAGACGTAGACATCTTCCAACTGGGCGTCACCCTGGCTCAGCTCGGAGCGGGCGCTCGATTCGATGGAGATAACCTGAAGGACCTTCTGGCCCTGGGTGCCAATCGGCATGGAGATGCGGTGGGCGGCTGGCTGAGGATGCTAGTTGCAGATTCGGATCGGCCAACCGCCTCTGATGCTCTACTTAGTATGCCAAAACTCAGCTCGTAGGGCAGCCGTCGTTGATATCCTGGTTGAAGGCGGCGATCGGGCCTTTGCTTATCGGAAATGTCAGAAGTGCCTACGCGGAAGGTCGGATTCGATCCCTGACAGCCTGCCATTCCAACTCGGTGCCCAGCGGTGTCGCGATGACACCCGCGTCCCTTAGCATCTGAAGGTGGCGGTCGTAGCTTGGGTGGGCGGCAAGCTGCGCCTTGACGTTCGGGAATGCTTGAACCGCGATGGCACCGCCAAGCGCCTCGTTGAGGATGCCGAGCGCGAGGGTGTCATTGATTCCCTGAGCCCACTTGTTGATGATGTTGAACGTGGCAGGGACGACGGCAAGTGCGGTCGTTGGGGGATGCGGCTCCGGATCGCCAGGCATTCGCCAGTCGACCCGGACCGGATAGCCCGTCTGCCGTGCCAGCGCCTCCCGGTCGATCCAGGTCGCAGCGGTGGGCGTAGCGGTGACGCAGACGGTCCAGCCGTCCTCCTGGAGCAGCTCGATTAGCTCGCCGATCCGCAGCACCGGAGGTGCTGCGCAGACGACCAGAGCCAGCACGCCTCGCTTGCTCATGCCAGCAGCCCGGCCCGCTCCGCCAGTGGCCGCAGCCCCGGCGTCGCCGCTCGTCGCTCCTTTGCCAACAGGTCGAGCAGGAGCATGCGGGCCTGGACGTTGGCGTGGACCACTTCGGCGGCTACTCGCTCGGCTTCGAGCAGGTGTAGCACGGACACAGACCTGTCACCGGCGGACATCAAGGCCGCCGCCGCGAGGTCGACATGTACCTGTGCCCTTCGACCAACCAGCACCGCCGGCAGCCGCGAGGTGTCGAGGCCCGTTCCGATCTCCAGGGCTTGGTCCGCGTTGCCCGCTCGAACCGAGGCGGAAACAGCATGAATGACAACATTCGTCGGACCGAAGCCAGTCCACAGCCGGTTGCGGTCACTGCCCAGCGTCGACGTCAACCCTTCGGCCTGCGCAAGGAACTGGGCTGCCTCCTTCGGGTTGCCTTGCCCGGCCGTCATCACTGCGGCAAGGAGCAGCAGAGCGCCGTGAGCGGAAAGCAGGTCAGGATCGCCCGTGGGCCCAGTAGAAGACAAGCGCTCGATGCTGCTCCGCGCGACCTGCTCGGCTTCGGCCGCTCTTCCGGGCAGCCGCATGAGACCGCAGGCCGCCTGGTACGCCGCGACGGCCGCCAAGGCTTGGTCATCAGCGAGCCTGGCGGCGGTGGATGCCCGGTCAGCGGTCAGCAGGGCGGTGTCGCCATCACCGACCTTGGCAGCAAGCTTGGACGCCGCGATGTACGCCGCAGCGAGCAGCCGAAAGGCGCTCCCGCAACGAAGCCCGGTCGACCGGCTGGACAGCTCCGTCGCCTGGCCGAGCACATCCGGCAACAGGCGGGCTGCCGACGTGTAGCTCGCCCGCTGGTAGAGGCTGTGCACCCGGCCCACAGAGCGTCGCACCTCGACAAGCGACTGACCCGGCCGAGCCGGGGCCGCCAGGTAGCTGGTGAGGAACGTCCGGAGTCCGCTCAGCAGCTCGGGCCGGGCAGCAGCAGAAGCGGGATCCCGAATGTTATCTCCCATGGCCTGCCCTCGATGCGCTGCCACCGACACGTCGACGAGCATGTCGTCGAGCTGTTCGAGCGTAACTCCTAGCGCGGATGCGATCCGGGTTCGGTGCCACGGCTGCGGATCAGTCTCGGCGTTCTCCCAGCGCACCACGGTCGAGCGCTCCACACCGAGGATGTCGGCCAGGCGCTCCTGGCTGTAGCCGAGGGCCTTGCGCCGTTGACAGAGCCGGTGTCGCTTCAGTGCCACGCCCGATCTCCCTCCGTCCTGTCCACACTGTAGTAACAGCCCGTTGATCGCGCGGGTACGCAGACGCCTCATTTCTGCGTCACACAGGCCCCTTCGGCGCTGTAGTTCCTGGTCAGCTCCTCGCCGAGGCTGGACGCATGGCCCGGGGCGGGTGCTGGGCTCCGGCGGCACGCGTCCCCCGATCGCGGATCCGCCGTCCCCGCCCGCCCCGGTGCCGCTCCACGTACCACGACGCTGGAGGCGACCACCGATGTCCGCCGTACTCGCCGACTTTCCCGTTCTCACCCCGGTCACCGACGAGGACCTGGGCCTCGCCGCGCTGGCGGTCCGCGTCCACATCCCCGAGCCCTGGCCGCACGGCCTGCTCTGCCGCAGCGAGCGTGTCCCATACCCGTGCCGCCTGGCCCGCTGGGGCCATGCCACCCGCGAAGCCGCCGGCCTCACCGAGCAGCAGGCCGATGCGATGAAGGAAGCGGCACGATGACCGAGCCGGAGGCACGCGAGGTGGTCGCCCGCTGGCTGAGTCTGGTGGCGGCGGACGTGGAGCTGTCCCCGTACCTGATCGGGGTGGACTGGGAGCGGCTGAAGGCGCACCTGGCGCGGTCGCTGACCAGCGTGACCGGCGGTGCGGCCGAGCCCGAGATCCCGCCCATGGGCTGGTCGGAGGCGCAGCATCGGCGCGCGGCCGACTACCTGATGGGGGTCCTGAAACCACCCACGGAACCGGGCGCCGCCAACTTCTGGGAGGCGGTGGAGGACCGCTGCCCGGGCCTGCTCCCGGAGCTGGAGGCTCCGCTGCTCCAAGCCGCCCTGCACCAGCTCACGATCAAAGACGACCGCCCCAACAGGTGGGCGCTGCTGGCGGTGCTCGGCCGCGCGTACCGTCGCTACGGCCTGCACCCGGCGCACACCGCCGTCATCGACGACGCGCTACAGACCAGGGTGCCCTGGCAGAAGGTCGAGTGGGCCGCCGCGCGGATGGGCGACGGCCCGGCCTGGTGGCCGGCCGAGGTACTCGACCACGACCGGGCCGCCGACGGCGTCGCGATCCTGACGGTACGGCCGTGGCGGCGGCTGCCGTACCAGTCTGGCCAGGCGATGCCGGTGTGCACGCCGCGCCGGCCCGGCCGGTGGCGCTGGCTCTGCCCGGCGAACGCGCCACGCCCGGACGGCACCGTCGAGCTGCACGTCCGCGCGGTCCCCGGCGGCGCCGTCTCCACCAGCCTGGTCCACGAGGTACGCCCCGGAGAGCTACTCCACTTCGGCCCGCCCGTCGACACTGGGCTGAGCCTGGTCGACGGTGACCTGCTGCTGGTGGCCGGCGGCACCGGGCTGGCGCCGCTGCGCGCCTTGGTCGAGCAGGTCGCCGCCGCCCCGGACGGCCGGCGGGTGACCCTGATCGTCGGGGCTCGCTCGGTGGAGAGCCTTTACGACGCAGTCACCCTCGACAAGCTGCGCCACGACTGGCTGACGATCGTGCCGGCGTTCTCCCACGACCAGCTTGCCGAGCCGGGGGAGCAGGGCGACGCGCTCACCGTCGCCCTCGACCATCTGCACCCCGACCAGGCGGTGTACGTGTGCGGGCCGCCGGCGATGCTGGCCGGGTCGCGGCTGCGGCTGCTCGCCGCCGGGGTGCCCGCCGAGCGGATCCACCTGCCGGAACGGATCGCGTGGCGATGACCGTGTACCGCAGCCGCAACGCCCTGCGCGGTCCCCTCACCCCGGACCGGATCACCGCCATGCCGCTCCCGCTGAGTGGGCGTGGTCGGCGTGGCTACCAGATCGACGAGGTCGACGCGCTGCTGCACCGGCTGGCCTTCGAGCTGGGGGAGCGGTCCCGCCAGCTCGGTGAGGTACGCGCCGAGAACCGGCGGATCAAGGACGCCCTGCGGAGCTGGCAGTCGGCCGAGGCGGCGCGGCGGTTCGGCCGCGGGCCGTAGCCGTTCGTGGGAGGTTCGGTCTGCGTCGGCTGTCTACAGTGCACGGGGTGGCCGAGACGCGAACCGATGGCGACGCTTACGCGATGAGCCGGGAAGACGAGATGCGCGCCGACCCGGAGAAGCAGGCAAGATTCGCGATGCTGGCCGGCGACGCCTGGTTCGACCAGGTGGTCGCAGCCAACCGGGCGTACCTGGCGGCTGCGGTACCCGAGCCGATCGCGACCGAACGCGATCATTGGGCGCTGTCCTGCCTGCCAAAGACCAACTCGGGGCGCCGGTTGTCGACCGTGAACATGAAGCGGATGGAGACGTTCGTGCTGCTTCGGCCCGAGGAGGCTGACGGCGCCGATGACGTCGGCGGCTTCATGGTTGTCCGCGCGTCGGTGCTGCACCGCTACGCCAGGTCGAGGCAGAGCGTCGAGGAGCAGCACCCGCACCTGGAGTTCGATCGGAGCCGGCCCTACCAGGACGCCGGAGCCGACCAGGTACGGATCTGGGGCTGGTACGACGAGCTGATCGACGCTCTGGCGCAGGAATCATTCGCCACTGCCGCTCGCGAGTTCGCCGCGGCACTCCTGGTCGGCACGACCAACAACGCCCGGCATCACAACTACCAGCTCGCGGACCAGGTGTTAGGCCGCGTCTCCAACGGGTTACATCCATCGCAGTAACGCGGCGACAGCGGCAGTTGGCCGGGTAGGAGCGGTAAGAGCAGCAGAAGGGACAGATCGGTGGAGTTGAGCTCGGCGTCGGATGGCGAAATCGTGCGCGCGATCAATAGCGGCTCAATCGATGCGGAAGACCTGGTGAGCAGCAGCGGGTGGCGGAGAATCTGCCAGGCCAGGGGCCGGAACTTCTCGGCGATAGATGAAGAGGCGTGGCAGGAACTCTGCTCGTATCGCGGATACGTCCTGTCACGACGCAACCCTCGTGGGTTCTAAGCGGTGTCTTCAACCTGGTCTCGACTACCTCGTAGGTCATCACGAAATTGGTGTCGGGGGAGCGAGCGACCTGCTCACCGTCGCCCTGGGCCATCCGCGCCCCGAGCATGAGGTTTACCCTGCCCGCACGTCAGGAGCCGACGATGGATAACGAGATTCAGCTGATCAGTGACGGCGATGGGCTGGCGGTCATCGGGAATCCGACGGCTGCCGACCGCTTCCTCGTCTCTGAGGGACTGCCGTCGAAGGACCTCGGACTGCAACGGCTCGGATCTGCCCTCAGTGCCGGGGCTGCAGCCGCACAGGCAGGTTCCGAGATTGCCGCCAACTCAGGTCGCTGGGTGCAGCTGACCAAGGAGTCCGCGCAGCTTGTGGATAAATTTGGGCTGATGCCGAGCAAGACTCCAGGCGTCAGTCATGCGATGGTGGGGCAGCCGGGCTCGATCAAGTCATGGCTCCAGATCACAAAGGGGTCGGCGGTGACCAACCCGGCGATTCTGGCTGGCGCTGCGGGGATCATGGCGCAGCTTGCGATGCAACAGAGCATCAAGGAGATCACCGACTATCTCGCCACGATCGACGAGAAGGTCGACGATGTGCTGCGCGCCCAGAAGGACGCCGTGTTGGCCCGCATGATCGGAGTCGGCTTCGTCATCGAGGAGGCCATGACCATCCGCGAGCAGCGGGGCCGGGTCGACGAAGTCACGTGGTCGAAGGTGCAGGGTGCGCCGGCGTCGATCGCAGAAACCCAGGCGTACGCGTTGCGTCAACTCGACGCGCTCGCGGAGAAGCTGGAGCGCAAGACCACGATTGGTGATCTCGCCAGGGCGGCCAAGGAAGCAGAGTCGAAGGGACGGGAGTGGCTCGCTGTCCTGGCTCGCTGCTTCCAGCTGCAAGACGCGATTGCCGTGCTTGAGCTCGACCGGGTGCTGGACGCGTCTCCGGGGGAGTTGGACGGGCATCGCCTCGGACTGAAGGCTGCCCGGCAGAACCGGCTGGACCTCATCTCACGGTGCACCGAGCGCCTGATGGCCCGCATGGATGCGGCTGCGGGCACGGCCAACACCAAGGTGCTGCTGCATCCGATGGACTCCCCGGCTGTAGTGCAGTCGAGCAACCATGTCTCGATCGCCATCGTCGACTTCCACGGGCGGCTCGGGATCGAGCGCGCTCGAGAGTCATCAGAGGCGCGACGATGGGCGGAAGCGGCCAAGGAGGCGAGGGACAAGGCGCTCGAGACAGGAGCAGACGGCCTTGGTGCCGCCAGGCGCCTTGGCAACGAGACCCTCGGCCGGGCCAAGTGGGCGACGGGCAAGCTCTCCAGCCGGATCGCCGAGCGAGCGCTCCGTCGGCGCGGGGACGACGAGGAACGCGACGAGGAAGACTGAGTGGGCGCCGACCGCCTAGATGCCTTAACAGGGCCGAAGCTGTCCAGGCTGGCTGATTGTCGTTTGTCGCTGGACTGTCCGGCGGATGGCGGTCCCGTTGACGGGAGCCAAGAGTGTTCTGGTGCATCCTGAGCAACCAATGATCCCGTGCAACGGTGGCCCGTACGCGCCCGGCCCGGCCTACCCGCCCCCCGCCGCCGCGCCATACCAGGGCATGCCAGCCGTCTACCCGCCGCAGTCCGCCGTCCCCTATTCGGGCCCGCCGGTGGCTCACCCGCCGCAGTCCGGTGTGCCCTATTCCGCTCCGCCTGCCGCTTACCCACCCGGACCGTACGCGCCCCAGCCGACGTACCCGCCCCAGCAGGCGTACCCATATCCAGCTCAGTCGATGCCTTACCCGCCGCAGTTTGCTCCCCCGCCTCTGACGGCCTACACCAGGGAGTACATCGGCACCGGTTTCCACGTCGCCAACATCATCCTGTGCGTGATCACCGGTGGCTGCTGGCTGCCCTTCTACGGCCTGATCTATTACCAGAAGTCACGGCCGAAAACCGTGACGACCTTCGGTCGGTGATGAACTCATCGGCAGCGCAGGCAATGTGCTGGCTTCTCGAGGCGCTCCCGGTAGCGGCCTGCGGGTGGCGGCTCGTGCCGGTAGCGTCCCAGGAATGCCCGATCCCATGATCGACGATCTGCTCGCCGGCTTCACGGCTCCCCAGCCGTACACCACGGAGGCCGCTGCCGACGCTCCCACCTCGCCCGGGGTGCACGTGGTCCTCGACCGCGGCACCGTTGTCTACGTCGGCTACACCGGGAACCTGCGTAACCGCCTGCGGCAGCACCTGACGGGCAACCGGGACTCGTCGGTGCTGCACGAGCAGGTCGGCCAGCACCTCGACCAGCCCGGTCACGAGGCGTCCGCTGCGGACATCGCCGACTGGCTGGGCCGGTGCGAGGTCCGCTGGCAGGAGACCGATAACCCGGAGGGTACGAAGGAAGCCCTGGTTCTGGTGCTCAAGCCCCGCTTCAACCGTCAGGTGCCGAAGCCGCGCCGGTGAGAAGGCGGCGGCTCCTGGCGGTGCCGGCCCCGATTTGGCGTCGTGACAGTTGACGAGGCGGCAGTCCCAAAGGTCGGTGCGAGATCAAGCCGTTGGCGGCGGACACCTGTCGGGAAGCGTCACCTGCCCTGGCCGGGGCCTGAACGTGTCCATCGTGAACCACTCATCCAGCGCTGGATCGAAGAGGTTTTGAATGCCGAACTGCAGCACCTGCCACCAGCGGCTTGGATCCCTCTGATCGACGTAGACATCACCGAGCGCGAGCGGGAGCCGGGGAAACGCTCCCGGCTGGGTAAAGCCCGCCACCACACCAATCCGCCAATGATCGACGTGCCGATCGTCGTCCCCTTGCAGAATTTCCGGTCCCACGAAGCGCGCTGTCTTCAGCAGGTCGTTCAGTATCTGGCGGTTGAAGAACCCCACCTGTTGACAAGGCTGCGGCGGAGTCAGCGGAATGCCCGGCCACTTGTAGGTGAGCGTGTAAAGCGTGTTGTGGTAGATCAGGTTTGTGAACCAGATCGGATACTCCGGGCCTCCGGCGATCATCTGACTGTCGCCGTCCCTTCCCTGCCAGGTGAAGGGAACATCGATGCCGAGGTCGCGAACGATGTACCGGCCCGTTCCCTGAAAGTCTGCCGGGAGTAGCGGGGGGCGTGGCTCTTCCGGCGCAGCGGGTGTGGTGCCGCCAGCCAGAGCCATGCCGGGATCCGATGGGGCCCAGGCCATGGCCGGTGCGGTCGCGGCGATGGCGATCAAGCCGCCGACAGCCGCCGAGACCAGCGCCCGAAGTGCTCGGGTCGATGCCATGTCCCCTCCTGGATGTAAGACAGCTCGATCACGCTGACGCTCCGACAGCTCGGGCACCTCGGCGATCGTAAAATCGGCGATTCTGAGCGATGGCCGAATCGGAGAATGAGTCACCTTTCGGGTCGGACGGCCTGTCGGTCACTACTCCGCTCGTTCCGGCTGCCGCCCAGGCGGCTCCCACCGCAGCGGCTGACGTGCCGGTCGCGCGGCTTCGGCACTTGTCGAGGTAGTTGGGGCCGATCGGAAGGGGACCGAGCATCGACTTGGTGCGTACCGCTGCCACCGCAGCCCGGAGGCGGCACCACGGCGAGCGGCGGCCCCCAGGCGAGCGTGGGCGCGGTCGGCGGCGTGTGGGCCTCACACGCCGCGCGACGCGCTACCTGGCCTGGGCCGTCAGACGGCACGCCCACTCGGGTCGGGCGTGGTGGGGGTGGGGAACTCGCTGTCGTGGCGGGTGTCGGTGTAGGGCAGGTCGATGAGGCGGTGGCGGCCGGTGCTGCGGCCGGTCAGTTGCCATACCTGGTCGGCGGGGCTGAGGCGGGGGGCGGTGCGGAGGTCGGCGGTGGTGGTGGCGATGATCGCCGTCAGGCCGATGTCGGCGAGGCGGTGGTGCAGGTTCGCTTCCCGTCGGGCGGAGGGTAGGTGGAACAGGACTGGCCACGCCCAGGTGCTCATGTCGTAGAGCCGCTGGTACTTGGCAATCTTCTCGGTGAGGATGTCGAGGCGTTCGCGGCCGGTGTCGTACTCGAGGAAGAACGGCACGGACCGTCCGTGCTCGGTCCACACCCCGGCGCCGTCGGGGCGGGGCAGTCCTTTCAGCCGGACCATCATCTGCGGGTTGCCGCCTTCCCGGTAGAGCACCCCCGGGCTGTGGAAGGCGGAGGCGGGCTGCCACCGGTCCAGACGGCTGTTGGGGTGGGTGCGGTCGTGGGCGGCGAGGTCGATGAAGACCTGGTTGCCGCCGAGCAGGTGCGGCAGGTCCGGCCGGGCGGTCAGGGACTGTTTGCGGCGACGGGCCTGGTCCCGGCGTGGTGGTCCGAGTCCGCGTTGGGCGTGGACGTGGTCGTAGCCGAGCTGGTCCAGGACGTAGTGGTACGGGTAGGAGCCGCCGTAGGCCCGGTTGGGTCGGAATCGGTCTGTCGCGCGGAGGACGGTGAGGCGGCGGAGCCGGCGTTGGGCGAAGTCCAGGGACGGGAACAGGGCGGTGGCGATCTGGTCGGTGGTGAGGACTCCGTGGTCGTAGAGCCAACCGAGGAGACGGTCGTCGCGGGCGGTGATGCTGGCCTGCACCCGCAGCAGCGGATCCTGAGCGGGCAGCGGTTTACGCATGGGCGGCCCCTGGGGGGACACCCCAAACTGGGTGTGTCTGGAGCCGATCGGGATCGGTGAAAGTGGGCCTGACCTGGACTGTGAGCGAGTACAGGGGGTCGGTTCGGGGGTCAGTATCAAGACGGACAGTGGAACGGAGATCCATACCGACGCCGACACGGCCAGCCACACGGTGACCGTGGTGTGAGAGGACGTGTGACGCGGGCCGGTGACAACGCTGATGGCGCGGGTAGGGGGCGTTGAGCTGGGTCAGCATGCTTGTTCCTCCTTGAAGAATCTGCGGGTGGAGTGGCAGTACCGCCATGGCGGGCGTGTTCTGCCAGGTCTTGCCAGGTTCTGTCAGACGGCGGGCATCCTGACAGGCGCGGACGCTGGTCTGACAGGGACGGCTTGATCTGACAAGAGTTGCGGGTCGTAGTTCTGTCACGCGGCCTCCTGCTGTGACAGATCCGGTCCGGGTGGGATGGCCTCGGCGCGTAGGACGCGCACGAGTGCTGAGGCGGTGGCGTTGGACAGTTGGTGCCCGTCGGCGCGTAGTTGTCGGGCGAGTTCCTTGCGGGACAGCGGTGTCCCATGGGCGGCGAGGGCGCGGGCGGCGGTCCGGGCGGCCGGGACCAGCGCGGTGATTTCCGGGCCTCGGTCCCGGACCGGCGTTTTGCTGTCGTGTCGGTCCGGGACCGCCGGGTCCTGGTCCCCAGCAGCGGGGACCGTGGTGGTGGAGTCCCGGACCGCGGCAGTGGTCGCGGGGACCGGCAGCCGCGGTCCGGGGACCGGCTCGCGGGTGTCCGGGACCGCGGCGTCCAGGACCAGCGCCGGTCCTGGCTCGGCCCGCATGGGCTGGGCGGTGCGGTCGGGTGGGGCGGGGTCGGCGCGACCGAGGGCGATCTTCACCATCGTCAGGAAGCCGAGCGCGGGCAGCGCGGCGGCGATCCAGCCGATCGCTGACGCTTCCGCCTCGACGACCTGTGCTGCGAGGGACAGGAACACTGCCACTGTCAGCACCGTGGCGGGGAAGGTGACGCTGGTGTCCCGGCGCCGGTTGCGGCGCAGTTCCAGACCGGCGGCGATCGAGGCCAACTCCAGGACGACAGCGTCGGCCCAGGCGAGCCAGCCTGGCTGGCCGTGTGCGGCGGCGACGTCATGGACGTGGCGGAACGAGGCTGCGCCGGCGGCGCCGCCGATCAGCAGCATGATCAGCACCTGTGCCCGGTTCTCCAGCCGTTCCCGCCGCGACCGTGTCTCGGCGGGCGGGTCAGGGGATCGCTGCTCAGGTGTCGCCAACGGCCCACCACCTGTCGGCAGGTCGCCCGGGTGAAGCCCCGGATGTCGTCGTCGTGTTCAGGCGGACCGGGAAGGTAGCCGCCGGCTTGGTTGGAGTGATGTGGGTTGAGGTCATGTTTGTCCTCCAGCCTTGTTGGTAGGGGTTCGAGGTGCCGGGATGCAGGGGCAGGCACCAGGGCAGCAGGCATCGACCCAACCCGCACAGCGGGCTGCGGTCAACAGGCGGACACAGGGCAGACGGCCAAGCCGAGCCGCGAGGGTCAGGACTCACCACCGGCAGCGCCAGACGACGCCAGGGTGGTGCGGCGGCTCAACTCGCCGACGGACGATCCTTCATGTGGGGCCCTCCCATCTCTCGGCGTTTCCGGCAGCATCGGCGCGAACAAGAGCAGGCACCCCAGCTTTGGGAGTGCCTGCCCGCCTCCTCTGTGGCCGACCGCGCCAGCCGTCGGTGCGGGAAGTACTACCAGTACGCCTCGGCAGCGCCCGTCGAGTCAACCCCAATATCGCGCGGATTGTTCACTTTCTGCCCGTGCTCATCCTGGCGTACGAGATCGCGACCCGGGGTTTGTTCGGCCTCGTGGGCACTACATCCACGACCGGCGTCACCCCGGCGGGCGTTACGAGGCAATGGCGCCGGCAGCGAGCCGCGTATTAGGGTCCGCCCGGTCGCCGGCATGGCGGCTGACCGACAGGGAGGTGTCATGCGACGTCGTCAACTGCTCGCGTCCGGAATGTTCGCGGCGATCGGGCTCGGTGCCGGGGAGATGTTGTCCGCAGGACCCGCCGCAGCCCAGACGGCCCCGCTCAAGAGCGTTGGCAAGCAGCTGCCGGTGGACGACCTGCGGGCGATCGAGCTCGACGAGGCGCGCGGGCGCCTCTACATCGCCCAGGGAGTCGGTTCCGGGCGGCCGCTGGTGGTGACCGACCTCGACGGTCGGCTGCTGAACCGGGTCACCGCCGTCACCGACATTTCCGACCTCGTCCTCAGCGACGACGGACGCATCCTGTACGCGGCCCAGGGCTTCAAGCGGATCATCGCGTTGGACGCCGCCACGCTCACCATGATCGCCAGCTACCCCGCACCCGCCGGCGCCTGGCTGTACACCGTCGAACCGACCGGCGAGAAGGTCGTCGGCGGGTTCATCGACGCCGGCATCGGCTCCGGCGGTCTGCTGATCTGGTCCGCGCCCGGCACCCCGCCGGTGGTCTACACCGCAGGCCCCAACTACCACCCGATCATCGACGCCAGCCCCGGCGCGCCCGGCCTCCTCGTCGCCGGCGACACCGGGTATTCGCCCGTCACCACGTACGTCATCGACGTCTCCGGCGACAGCCCGAGGATCATCGCCCGGCGGGACAAGACCGGCAGCAACCTCATCGACTACGCCGTGAGCCCGGACGGCACCGAGGTGGTGGAGACGGTCGGCCACCCGTACGAGCACCACTCGTACCGGCTGCCGGATCTCGCCGACGCCACCGTCTATCCCAGCGGCGTCTATCCGCAGGACGCCGCCTGGTCCGGGGACGGCTCCACCGTCGCCATCGGCCGCTCCTCGACCGCCTCCGGTGACGCCGATGTCTACCTCTACGGCAAGGGCAGCACGGTCCCGACGTACGCCGTCGACTTCCGCAGCGGCGACAGCCTCTGGGAGGGCACGCTGCTGGTCGACCAGGCCGGCACCCGGGCCTGGGCGGTCACCTCGACCGACCCCTACCAGGAGACTCAGCTGCTGCACTCCTTCGGGCCGGCGCACCCGCCGACGCCGCCGGTCACCGACCTGGCCGTCACCGCCCAGGTCGGGACCGGCAAGGAGAAGCAGACCGCGCAGCTCACCGTGACCTGGAGCTCGCCGATCGGCAACGACCACTACTGGTGGATCACCGCGTCGACCGACGGCGGGGCCGAGCGGGAGTTCTGGCGCGGCAGGCTGGATGCCAGCGGCAGATACGCCCTCACCTACTCGCTGCCGCGCGGCACCACCACCTTCGCGGTCCGGTACCGCGACTACTATCAGTTCTACCCGGACGGCTACGCAACCGCGACGCTGCAGCGATGAGCGCACCGGTCCGGCGGCGCCGTCCGCTCCTCCGTTACGGCGTACTGGCGCTGCTGCTGCTCACCACCAGTGCTGCCGGCTGCGCCGGATCCGGTACGGCCGGAGCCGGCACCGTTGGGGCCACCCCGGCGCCCACCGGGGCGGCGACGGCGCCCACCATCGCGGCGACGGCGCCCACCGGGGCGGCGACGACGAGTGCAGCCGCGGCGGTGACCCCCACGCCGAGCAACCTGCCCGCGAGCGCCTCCCCGACGCCCAAGCCGCGCCCGCCCGCGACAGCGCGGGCCGGCTCGGCGGCCGCCCCGCCGCCGGCACCGGCCGCCAGGGCCACCCCGGCCCCGGAATTCCCCCGCGGCTACACCCTGCTGTCGCAGACCTGCACCCTCCAGTCCGGCCAGCAGGTGTACGTCTCGCTCAGCGGCAAGACGAAGGGAAAATTCCGCTTCTGCACCCAACGGCTGCGCAAGAACGACACGGGCGGCTACTACCTCAACCCGTACGTCTTCGTCGAGCCCTTCTTCCTCGACGGCGGCCGATGGCTCCCGGACTCGCGTGAGCCGCTGAGCCTGACCATCACCTGCCGGGTCAGCCACGCCGGCGAACAGGACTACTCCCTCACCGCCACCTCACCGAGCGGGAACGGGCCCGGGCACACCGCGTCCTGCGGCCGGCTGGTGCCCCATGCGGTCACCCCGACGACGGGCAGCGATGCCTACACGATCCGATTCTCCGGATACACCTCGGGCGGGCACTACGGTGTGCTCGCCTTCGACACCGAGGTGCACTTTCCGGGCGCCGGCAAGGCGACCCCGGAGCAGCGGGTGACCGTACCCGGCTGACGCGGACGTACCACCACCGCGACCTGACCAAGCCGGCGTACGGCGCTGGCGAGTCGCTCGCACTCCGGTCACCACCACCACCGTCGTCCCGGCCAGTGCGGTCGCCAGCCAGACCAGTCCCCGTCCCACCCGACGGGGCACGGCGGGTGCGCTGCGGGGACGCCGGTACGGTGACGATCACCGATCGACGCTAACAGGGCGGCGTGGGCCTCCGACCCGAACGCCAAGGGCCCAGGCCCCAGGGCTTTACCCCCGGGTCCTGGGCCCGTCCGTTGCCGGACTGTCAGGACAGGTATCTGGAGACCACGGCGGCGTCGACCACGGCCTCCTCGCCGCCCGCCAGGGTCAGCCAGCCGCTGTAGCCGTACCTGCTGAAGCCGGAGAAGTTGTCGTAGTAGACCAGGTCCGAGTCGGCTGAGTCGGTGTAGAGGTACGGGTCCTTCACCCAGAACTCGACACGATAGGTGCCCGGCCGGGCTTGTGCGAGGTAGGTGCCGTCGGCGTTGACGGTGGCGACGGCGCCAGGTTGCCCTACCGCCTGCGCGTCGAGCACGATCTGCGAGATGCTGCCGGCGGCCGCGCCTGCCTCGCCCTCGTCGCGTACGCCGTCCCGGTCGCTGTCCACCCAGACTGTGCCCCGGATGGTCACCGGCTCGAGCACGGTGACCCGGGTCCGCACCGTGTCGTTGTCAGGATTGACGTCCGGCACCGGGTTGGACACGGTGGCGACCATATCGAGGACATCGTTGGGCTCCGCCCCGGAGATCTTGGCCGCCACGCTGAGCAGGTCGCTCGTCTGGCCGGCCCAGAGGGGGGCGTAGGTGCAGTGGTAACCGGGCAGTCCGTCGGCGGCCGTGTCGCCGTAGGCGCAGGTCCAGCCGTCGCCGGACGCGTCGTATTCGATCAGGCCGGCAGGCAGCGGCACGTTCACCGTCACCTCGCCCGACCTCGCCCGGCCACTGTTTCGTACGTAGGTGGTGAAGCCGGTGACTTCCCCGTTGATCATCTGGTACTCGGTCGGCTCGGCGGTGAAATCGAGGTCGACAGTCGCGGGGATGTAGCGGAGTGTCGCTGTGCCGGTGTTGTTGGCGAGCGACGACTCGCTGCCACCGCTGGCGGTGGCGCTGATGGTGAGCACAGCACCGGAGGTGCCGGCAGCGACGTTGAGCGGGATGGTGAGCGGTTCGGCCGCCGACCCGGCGGCGATCGGAGTGGTAGTGCAGGTCGACGTGCCGAAGAGGTCGCACCGCCAGCCATCCGGGATCACGTAGCCGTCGGTGACGAAGGAGACGCCGGCCGGGAGGGCGAATGACAGGGTCACCGCGTCGCTCGTCCTCTTGCCGTTGTTGCGGATGTCGACCGTCAGGTTGGTCCAGTCGCCGCTGTCGACGACTTCGGCCGGGTCGACGCCGGCGGTGACCACGAGGTCGGCGCGGGGCGGTGCCGCGTTCGCGGCGGTGGCGGGCAGCAACCCGATGCTGGTGGCGGTCAGTGCACTCCCCGCGAGTACGCCGACCAGCTTGAGACGTCGTCGGTGGTGCAGAGCCATGGGATCCTTCCGTCATGGGTGCGCCGGATTGCTCCGGGCGGGGCAGGAATCCATCCTGTCCGATCGCTATAGGCGCTCCACTGTGGATTTTCGTTACGTGTCCGATCGCGCCGGGCGGAAAGTGGAGTGAGGGCCGGTCGAGGACCTGTTCACGGTGCACTGACTACGGCTCCTTACAGCACAATTCGCCTAGGTGTCAGATGAAATCGATGACGATGTTCCTTTCGAACCCCAACATCACGGCTATGACTGCTTCCACTCCTGACCTGTCCCGCGTCCGCCGGGCCGGAGCGATCGCGGCGGCCGCGCTGGCCGCGGCGGCGCTCGGCGTCGTTCCGGGCGCCCGGGCCGAGGCCACCACCGCCACCCTTCCGCTCGGCGACGCCGACCTGACCGAGGTACGCACCAGCCGTGCCCTGGCCGACGGTGTCACCCTCACCCGGATCGAGCGGGGCAGCGAGCCGGCGCCCGCCGACCAGATCAACACCACCACGCGGGGCCCCTGGGTGGTCAACGTGCTCACCATCGACCCGCGCCAGGCGCGCGGGCACCTGAAGGCGACGTACGGCCCGGACCTGAGCCAGGTCGAGAAGACCACCGACCTGGTCCGCGACTCCGGCGCCCTGGCCGGGGTCAACGCCTCCTTCTTCACCTTCACCGCCAGCAAGCTCTACCCCGGTGACCCGGTCGGGCTGGGCCTGTTCGGCGGGAAACTGCTCAGCGAGCCCACCCACCCGGCCGAGGTCAACTTCGTCGTCGACGCCAACAGCAACCGGGCTCGGGCCCTGACCGGCAAGCTGACCTGGTCGGGCAGCGTACGGAACCGGCAGACCGAAGCCACCCTGCCGCTGGAGTTCATCAACCACCCGCCGGTCGTGCCCGCTGGCTGCGCCGCCCTCGCCGACCAGACGCAGTGCACCCTCCCCGGCGATGTCGTCGAATTCACGCCCGAGTTCGCCTCGTCCACCCCGTCCGGCGCGGGCGTGGAGGTCGTACTCGATCGGCTCGGCTGCGTGGTGCGGACCTCGACCACCCGCGGCACCGCGCTGGCCGCCGGCCAGACGTCGCTGCAGGCCACCGGGCGGGACACCGTCGCCCTGCTGGACGCGACCGCGCGGGGCTGCGTGAGCGTGACCTCGACCCTGACCGACCAGGACGGCGAGAACCTTCCCTTGCGGCCGGGGCTGTTCGGGGTGAACGGGCGGTACCCGTTGACGGCGGACGGCCAGATCGTCGTCCCGGCCGGCTCCGGCAGCTTCTTCGACCGCAACCCGCGTACCATCGCCGGCACCATGCGGGACGGGAAGATCGTGCTCGCCACCATCGACGGCCGTCAGACCACCAGCGTCGGCACCACCATGGACGAGACGGCCGCCGTCGCACAGGCGCTCGGCATGTCCGACGCGATCAACCTCGACGGCGGCGGCTCCACCGCGATGGCCATCGAGGGCACCCTCGTCAACCGGCCGAGCGATCCGACCGAACGGGCCGTCGGTGACGCGCTCGTCTATGTGGAGGGCCCGTACCGCAGCGGAAACTGACGCCACCGCCGACGAGAGCCGCAGCAGCGGCCCACGTCCGGGGCTCAACGGGGTGCGGCCGGACCGCTCGACGGCGCCGGCCGCACCCATAGCCTGCGGTCACATCGACTAGATGCGGTAGCAGCGCCAGTCGGATGCCTTGCCGGTGGAGGTCTGCGCATCCGCGTCCGCGTCGTACCGGTCACGGCAGGCGGTGTCCGGTGTCGGCCAAGCGGGGCAGGAGGGCGAGAAGTAGCCCGCCGCCGAGGCCGCTGATCAGGAGCAGCCAGAGGTAGGTGGGCGCCTTCCGCGCGGGTGGGGCTGAAGCCTGGGCCCGGTGCCGTGCGCCCGCGTACGCACGTCTGGGCGTTCCGCTAACCCTATTGGTCCATTACGCGTCACTTTAATGTGATTGCGGGGAACAGGTGGGCCCCTGCGGCGATGCCGCCCACGGGGCCGGGTCGACCGGGATTCGGGCGCGGGGAAGGAGAATATCCGCCTGCCTGAGGGGCGCCGACCTGGACATATTGATCGGCGCGGAATGCTGGGGCGGCGGGCAGGGGTTGAGGACGCGCTAGCTCAACGCTCATGATTTAGCGACCCTCCCCAATATCTGTTTTGGGGCGTGCAATGTAGAGTGAGCCGCTATGCCACGTCTTGCCGGCAAGTTTCCCTGTGTCGAGGGCTCTGATGTCTGATCTCTTCCCCCCTGAAGGGCGCGCAGTGCACCGTGACGCCGGACGAGGCGGCGCTTCCGCAGGACGTCAAGGGCAGGACGATCGCGGGCTGCGAGCCAACCTCCTGTGGATCTCGGTGCTGCCCGCTGCCGTCACGGCCCTGCTCGCGACAGCCGTGGTGATCTACCTGCTTGCCGTGTCCGAGGATCCGCTCTCCGGCGCGACTCTTGTCACGCTGGGCGTGGCCGTGGCCGCCGGTGCCGCTGTTCTGCTGGGCGCGGCCAACCGGGCCACCGGGCTCGCCGGCTCGTTCCAGCTCAGGATCGACGCGATGCGGGCATCGACCAGCCAGGGCAGCATGGCGGTGCGGGGGCTGCTTGAGCAGCTGCACCGGGGTGAACGTCCGGCGCTGCAGGCTCCGAACTTCCCGCCCGTCGGCGGCGACTTCCTCGGGCCGCTCGAGCACGATCTGAACGCCGCCCGGCACGCCGCCCAGGCGGCCGTCCTGCAAGCGTCGGCCATGGCCTCCCGCCACCGGGCCGACCAGCCGGTCGAGATCTTCGTCAACCTCTCCCGGCGGCTGCAGTCCCTGGTCCATCGGGAGATCCAGCTGCTCGACGAGCTGGAGAACGAGGTGGAGGACCCCTACCTGCTCAAGGGCCTCTTCCAGGTCGACCACCTGGCCACCCGGGTGCGCCGCCACGCCGAGAACCTCGCGGTGCTCGGTGGCGCGGTCTCGCGCCGCCAGTGGCGCAGGCCGGTAGCCATGACCGAGGTGCTCCGCTCGGCGATCGCCGAGGTCGAGCAGTACTCACGGGTCAAGCTCATCCCTCCGATCGAGGGCACCCTGCGCGGCCACGCCGTCGCGGACGTCATCCACCTGGTCGCCGAGCTGGTCGAGAACGCCACCAACTTCTCGGCGCCCCACACCACCATCGGGTTGCGCGCCCAGGCCGTCACCGCCGGCCTGGCCGTAGAGGTCGAGGACCGCGGCCTGGGCATATCGCTGGCCGACCAGGACCGGGTGAACGCAATCCTCTCCGACCCGGAACGGGTCAACATCGCGGAGCTGCTCAGCGACGGCCGGATCGGGCTGTTCGTGGTGTCGGCCATCGCGCGCCGGCACGGCATCGCCGTGCGGCTGCAGAACAACATCTACGGTGGCATCCAGGCCGTCGTCGTCCTGCCGCACGCGCTGCTCGGCGAGGGCGAGGCGGAGCGCGGATCGCGGCCCCAGGTGCTGGCGCAGCCGGCGAGCCAGCCGGTGCGCCGGGAGACGACAGCCGGATTGCCCTCCCCGGCCGCGCCGGCGGTCACTGCCGCCGCCCCGCAGGCCCTGCATTCCCTCACGGCGCCCACCACCGAGGTGGCGGCCCTCACCAACGGCCACCACAACCGCTCCGGCAGCCTCGGCCGGCCGCCGGTGTGGGTGCCGCAGCAGAATCCGGAGCCGGCTCCCGTGCCCGCGCCGCCCACGGCCGGTCCGGCTGCCCGCCCCGGCACCGGCCAGGCCGCCAACCACGACATCCGCCCGCAACTGCCGCGACGCCAGGCCCAGACGCACCTGGCACCCCAACTGAAGCACCTCCCGGGCTCGCCTGAGGACGAACCGCCCGTCGAACACGACCCTGGCCTGGCGGCCTCGTTCATGCAGGGGGCCAGCCGAGCAGAGAGCGCGGCCGACGAGGGAAGCGGCCCACGCGATCGTACTGACGGCCTCAGCTGACCACGCGCCACAACTCCCAGAAGGGTCTGATCCTCATGCCAAGCGACGTCGCCTCGGGCCACGCTCCTGACCTCGGCTGGCTGCTGGCTGGTCTGGTCCAACGCGTCCCCCACACCGTCAGCGCGTTGCTGCTGTCCTCCGACGGGTTGAAGAAGGCGGTACACGGTCTGGAGCCCGACGCGGCGGACCACCTGGCCGCGATCGCCTCCGGCCTCTTCTCACTCGCCCGAAGCGCCGGAAACCGGTTCGCCGGCGACGAACAGGTCCGGCAGGTGGTCGCGGAACTCGACCAGACCCTGCTCTTCGTCTCGGCGGCCGGCTCCAACGCGGTCCTCGCCGTGCTGGCCACCCGCGGTGCCGACGCCGGCGTGCTGGGCTATGAGATGTCACAGCTGGTCAAGAGCGTCCGGCCGTACCTGGCGACAGCCCCGCGCCGCGCCGTGGGCGTGCCGAGCACGACGTCTCGGTAAGCATGGCCGAGCCGCATGAGGAAACCTGGTTCGACGACGAGGCAGGGCGGCTCGTACCCCTGTACGCCATCAGCAACGGACGGACCCAGGCGACCATCCCGCTGGATCTGCTGTCCATGGTGACCGCCACCGGCCGGTCGCCCCGGGTGGCCCTGGAACCGGACCACGCCCGGGCGCTCGGCCTGTGCGCCAGTCCGACCTCGGTTGCGGAGGTCGCCGCGCGCATGAAGCTACCGGCGGCCATCACCAAGGTGCTGCTCTCGGACCTCGTCGGCTGGGACGCCGTGGTCGCCCGAGCACCCGGCCCGGGCGTCGACCCCACCGACCCCTCAGTCCTGGAGGCGATTCTCGATGGCCTACGACGGCGACTCTGAGCAGCTTCCCGCTGCGCTCAAAGTCTTGATCGCCGGTGGCTTCGGCGCGGGAAAGACGACCTTCGTCGGCGCGGTCAGCGAGATCGAGCCGTTGCGCACGGAGGAGATCCTGACCGCCGTCAGCGTCGGGACCGACAGCCTGCACGGGGTGGAAAGGAAGACCACCACCACCGTGGCGATGGACTTCGGTCGCATCACCATCGACCCCCGGTACGTCCTCTATCTCTTCGGCACTCCCGGCCAGGAGCGCTTCTGGTTCATGTGGGACGAGCTGTGCAACGGCGCCCTCGGTGCGGTTGTCCTGGCCGACACCCGCCGGCTGGAGGACTCCTTCGCCGCGGTGGACTTCTTCGAATCCCGCCGGATCGGTTTTCTCGTCGCGGTGAACCAGTTCGACGGTTCCTTCCGCTACGAGCCGGACGAGATCCGGTCCGCCCTCGACCTCAAACCCCACATCCCGATCGTGCTCTGCGACGCCCGGCAGAGCCGCTCAGCGACCTCCGTACTGGTCACGCTGATCCAGCACCTGCTGGGCAACCACCCCTCCCGCCTCCCGTGAACCGGCAGCAACCAGCAGATATGGAGTTCGTCGTGACCAACGACACCGGAAGGTACCCGCTGATGACTCCCGAGGACCGCGAGGCCCCGCAACGCGTTCAGCGGCTGCGGGAACTCGGGATCGGGGACGCCCCGGACCACGAGTTCGACGAGTTCGCCAAGCGACTGGCACAGATCACCGGCGCACCGTATGCGATGGTCAACTTCATCAGCGAGGACCGCCAGTACTTCGCCGGGCTCTACACGCCGTCGTCCGAGCAGGCCGACGCGAACCCGCAGGGCGGCGCGGACGGGGAGCCGGGCCGGGTGATGGCCCGCGACCACGGCTACTGCCCGCACGTCGTCGTCCGCCGCAAGGCGCTGGTGCTGGACGACGTCTGCGACTACCCGAGATTCGCCGGCAACCCGGTGGTCGACGAGATCGGTATCCGCTCCTACCTGGGAGCGCCGCTCATCGACCACACAGGCGCGACGCTGGGCACCATCTGCGTGGTGGACACCGAGCCACGCCCCTGGGGGCGGCCCGGGCTGGAAACGATCAAGGCCTTGGCCCAGGAGCTGGTGGAGCGAATCAACCAGCGTGACCGGCGCCGGCAGTAGTCAGCCGGCGACCCCCGCTGTCGTCAGGGCAGCGGCAAGCCGCTGCGACCACTGACCCTTCGAGTGACCGAGCGCCACCTCGCCCAGCCGGAGCATCTGCACATCCGAGGTTCCGGCCGGGGCGAAGATGTGGTACGCGTCGCGCACGTACCGTTCGAGCGGCCGATCGGCAGACAGCCCGCTTGCGGCCTGCACCTCCAAGGCGTTGCGCGCCGAGTCCAGGGCGTACTCGACGTTGACGAGCTTGGCGTTCATCAGCTCCGCGTCACAGGGGTGCCCCTGGTCGAGCAGGTGCACCGCGTGGTACGCGGCCAACCGGGCGGTCATCAGGCGCGACTGCATCTGCCCGATCTTCAGCTTGATCGACGGAAGTTCGTACAGCGGCTTGCCGTAGCGTTGCTGCTGCGCGGCGAACGCCACGGTCTCCTCCATGACGGCTTGGTGGATGCCGAGCGAGACCGCGGTCAGGTTGGGGCGGCCGTAGAGAATGCTGGACGAGTAGGCGACCGCCAGCCCGTCGCCCTCCTCGCCGAGCAGGTTCGCCGCCGGCACCCGGCAGTCGTCGAAGATGAGCTCGCCGAAACTGAAGCCGTGCAGGCCCATGGCCGGCCGGTGCGGCTCCAGCGAGAAGCCCGGACGGTCCGACTCCACCAGGAACGCCGACAGCCCCTTCGAGCCCGACCCGGTCCGCACCACGACCCCGTGCAGGTCGCCCACGTGGCTGTTGCCGACGAAGACCTTCCGGCCGTTGAGGATGTAGTCGTCGCCGTCGCGTACGGCGCTGGCCGTCATACCCAGGACGTGCCCACCGGACTCCGGCTCGGTGACCGCGATGGTGGGCAGACACTTGCCCTCCGCGATGGCCGGCAGCCAGGTCTTCATCTGAGCCTCGTTGCCGAAGTGGACGATCTTCGCCACGCCGAGCTGCGACGCCTGCACCATCGCGCCCATGGCACCGCTGACCCGCGCCAACTCCTCGATGATGATCGTCTTCGCGAGATGTCCCAGGCCCATCCCGCGGTACTCCGGGCTGATCGTGACGCCGATCCAGCCCTGGCGGGCGATCAGCCGGGAGATCTCGTGCGCCACAGCGCGGGAGGCTTCCATCTCCGGCACCCGGGGCCGTACCTCGGCCTCCGCAAAGGCCCTGACCTTCTGTCGCAGTCGGTGGTGGCGTGCCGTGGTGAAGTAACCGTCCATTCCCAGGATCTCCTCGTCAATTGCCCGGTGGCCGCCAGCAAGGGCAGGCGCAGCGGCCAACGGGCCGGATCGAACAGGACGGGTTTGCGCTGCATGTCGCGCAACTCCGCCGTTCACCATCAGTCCCAACCTTCCCATGCGTACCATGAATTGTAGATTGAGACCTCTTCGGGTTGGTGGCGCTGTTCGTCACGAAGCCCTTGTCAGGCAAGGGGTTCGGCGGCATGTGGACCGCATGCCCGGTCTTCCATGCAGTGATAGGCGTCAAATCATCCCTCAGCGTTACCTCTCCACGACGGTGTGCAGGTATTGGGTGTGGAGGGGTGCCGCGGGACGAACCGCCGGGCGGCCGGCGAGAAGGAGATCGTCTGGCTCGGCGCGCCCAGCACCGGCCGCGCCCTCACCTGGTGAGCACCGGCGATGAGCTTTGCGGGCAGAGATCAACAGTTCGGTAGTCGGCAACCTTGCCGTAAGAGTTCGCTCGGTTTCCGGAACCCCGTTGGTCATCTGCGGCCGAAACAGTCAGTGCGTTTCCACACTCACCGAGCCGATGAGGGTCTGTTGTGTCCGCACTGTGCCGTGCTGCCCTACGCCATGCCCGGCGTCGCTCCTGGTGCGTACTCGCAGTGGTGCTCGTGGCGGGGCTGGTTCCGGACCCGGCCTCGGCACACCCCTTCGGTGCTCCACAGCAGATCGAGATCACGGGTAAGGGTGATCACGGGGTACGGGTTCGCTGGCTCGTCGGCGGCACCGATGACCTGACCCTGCTCGGCATCTCCCTCGGCGTACTGCCGAAGGACCGGGTGATGCTGGACGGTGCGGTGGCCTACGAGGCCTCCGACGGCGCGGCGATGGCTGGCGCTCCCGAGTTCGCCAAGTACCTGACCGAGCGGATCGCCGTGACCCAGGACGGGCAGCCCTGCGCGGGCGAGGTCAGCGTGGCCGACGACCTGGCGGCCCACGGTGCCGAGGTGCTGTTTACCTGCCCCGGACCGGTGAGCACGGTGGCCGTGGCGTCCCGGATGCTCACCGACCTGCACGAGGCGTACCGGACACTCGCCCGGGGCCCCCAGGGGCAGAAGGCCGTGTACGACGCCGCGCACGAGTCGGTGGACTGGACCGTCACCGCCGGCCCGGACAGCGGCTCCCGCCCCGCGTCCAGCCAGGTCGCTGCCGCAGTGCCCGCGGGCCGGAGTGCCCTGCAACTCTCGGTCGTCGGGGGCGTCCTGCTGGCCGCCGTCGCGGCCGGATTCTTCTGGCACCGCCGGCGGGGACGAAAGGCCTGAACCATGACCGCCACCACCAGCCTCGACACCGCGGCGGCAGCCCTCGGCTCCGGCCTCAGAGCCCTCCCTTTCGAAGTCGATCTCTTCGGCGCCGCCAAGTTCGGCGATCGACTGATCGAGATGGTGCAGTCGCCGGGTTTCGTGCCGGTGGCGCTGGTGATCGCCTTCGTGGCCGGGGCCGCGCACGGACTCGCACCCGGCCACGGCAAGAGTCTCGCGGCGGCGTACCTGGTCGGCTCCCGGGGCCGGGTCCGCGACGCCGCGTGGCTGGGCTTCTCGGTGGCCGCGATGCACACCGTGTCGGTGCTGGCCGTCGCGGTCGCCTGGGCCTTCTTCTCGCTGTCCGACCTGGTCAGTCTCGAGCGGCTGACCACCGGCCTGCAGTTGGCGGCGGGCCTGACCGTCGTCGCCGTCGGGCTCTGGCTGCTGCGACGCCACCTGCGTCGCCACGGCCACGGTCACAGCCACGGCCACGGTCACAGCCACGAACACGGTCACAGCCACGATCACGGCCACGAACACGAGCACGTCCGTACGTCCCGCCCGGGCCTTCTCCTCCTCGGCATGTCCGGCGGCCTGACGCCTTCGCCGGCGGCCTTCCTCGTCCTGGTGACCGGCATCTTCGCCGGGCGGGCCGGGTTCGCTCTCGTCCTCGTGGTCTGCTTCGGCCTCGGGCTCGCCGCGGTGCTCTTCACCGTCGGGATCCTGGCCCTCACCGGCCGATCCCTCGTGGCCCGCGCCGCCGGGTCCCACGTCCTCCTGCGACTGGCCACCCGGGCAGCGCCGGTGCTGGCCGCCTGCGGAATCACCCTGATCGGCGTCGGCATCTCGGCCGCCGCCGTAGCTGGCCTACCCGGCACCTGACCGCGGGCTCCTTCTTTACCGGAGATTCCGACCCGCCCCCACCCAACACCAACAGGAAACCCCTAGAAAAAGGAGATGTCGTGACAACACGACTCCATCCGATCGCCCGGAGGTGGCGCCGCCTGAGCGCGTCCACCCTCGGGCTCGCGGTGGTCGGCGGCACGCTGCTGTTGCCCGCCCAGGCCGCTCCGACCCTGGTCGGCAACGTGGCGACCTCCGCCGTGACCGGCCAGGCGGCCACGGCCGTCACGGTTCCGGCTGCCGATGTGCTCGACGTCGCCTTCGCCAACGGCACCGCCACCGACCGGGCCGCGGGCCTGACCGCCACCACCTGGGGCGACCCGAGCTACGCCAACGACGCGGCGTTCGGTCACGACATCCTTCAGGTGGACGGGGTCGACGACGCGGTCTCCTTCGACTTCACCGACCAGTGGAGCAAGCTCTCCACCGGCTTCGCCATCGAGTGCGTCTTCCGGGTCGACACCACGATGCCGGTGAGCGGCGAGAAGGACCTCTGCTCCGACAAGGAGGCCGGCGGTTTCTCGGTCTACGTCAACGGCGGCAACCTCGGCACGATGGCCCACATCGGTGGCGGCTACAAGTCGGTGCTGACCCCGATCAGCGGCAACCGTTGGTACCACGCCGTGTCGGTCTGGGACGGCCAGACCCTGAGCCTCTACCTCAACGGCCAGCTGGCCGGCTCGTCCGCGGCCACCGGCACGCTCACCCCGCCGGTCGCCACCGCGCGCCGCTTCGTGATTGGCGCCGACGCCGCCCCAACCGGCATCGGCCAGGTCGCCCCGCCCTCCTCCTTCGCCGCGAGCAAGGTCTGGAGCGCGGCACTGACCAGCGCCCAGGTGGCCGAGCTGGCGTCGGGCTACAACATCAAGCCGCCCGTCCCGGTGGCCGACGTCCTCAACGTCGACTTCCACGACGGTACCCCGAAGGACAACGCGCAGAACCTGGCCGTCACCGTCCACGGCGACCCGGTGATCGCGCAGGACAGCGCGGTGAAGGCGCGGGTCGCCACCTTCGACGGCTCCGACGACGCCTACTCCTACGCCTTCGGAGACCAGTGGAGCAAGATCAACACCCAGGTCTCCATCGAGTGCACCCTGAAGTCCAACGGCACCCTGCCCAACAGCGGTGAGCACTCCGTCTGCTCCGAGAAGGAGAGCGGCGGCTACTCGATCGTGATCTACGGCGACAAGCTGACCTTCACCGCGTACGTCGGGGGCGGCTACAAGTCGGCGCAGACCCAGATCGTCTCCGGCCGTTGGTACCACGCGGTCGGCACCTGGGACGGCCAGACCATCCGGCTGTACGTCGACGGCGTCCTCGCGGCGCAGACCCCGGCCGCCGGCACGCTCGGACTGCCGACTGGCGCCGCCCGCAACTCCTTCTACATCGGCGCCGACGCGGTCAACCAGTTCTGGGCCCCGGCCTCGGTGCTCAACACCCGCATCTACTCGAAGGTGCTCACCCTCGACGAGGTCAAGGCGCTCAACATCGCCGCTTTCGGCGACGTCCGTGACGCGGGCGTCGCCGTCACAAAGACCGTCCCCGCCGCGGGCGCCCACCTCAGCCGCCCGACCGAGTTCCAGGTCACCGCCACCAACCAGGGCAACGCCACCGGTTGGCGGTACCTGCTCGACGGCGAGCCGGTCCAGGTCGGCCAGGAGATCGGCGCCGGTATGAAGTCCGGCAGCCACACCCTGCAGATCTCGGCAACCGACGTCTTCGGCAAACCGGTCAGCAAGACCGTGAGCTTCACCTCCGACGCCATTCCGACCAGCGGCGGCACCGATGCCGGTCAGGGCAGCGGCCGGGTGACCCTCTCCGCGATCGCCCACAACCCCGACGGCGGCGACGTCACCACCACCTTCAAGCAGGCCACCCCGAGCATCCCGGCCGGCGGCATCCAGGGCGTCGTCCCGGTGATGCCGTCCACGCTGGACTTCTCCTACACCGAGGGCGGCCAGATCGGCACCGCACCGCGCCCCGGCGGCAAGGCCATCGACAGCCCCTCGACGCGCGACATCCCCTTCCAGCGGTACGACGTGCAGGTGCCGGCGTCCGCCGAGCGCCGCCAGATCCTGTGGAGCGGTGTCGTCGACCCCGCGCGTGAGGTCGCGCTGCACGCCTGGAACAGCACCACTCAGGCGTGGACCCAGCTCGCCACCGCCCGTGGCCAGGCCGAGGGTGAGACCGCGCTGAAGGCCGTCGTCCGGCCGGAGCTGGTCGACAACGAGGCGGTCCACGTCCTGGTCACCGGCCAGGACCCGTTCGCCGACGACCTGGCGTCGCGGGACGCCACCGCCGGCGCCGCGGCCAACCGGGACCACTTCGAGGACCCGTCGGCCTACGACTTCGCGCTGGCCCACTTCACCGACACGCAGTACCTCGCCGAGGGCGCGGTCGGCGGCACGTACGACAACTTCAACGGCGTCGACGAGCCCAGCGACAAGATGACCATGGAGGAGCAGGCGCTCTGGGCAAAGTCCTACAAGGACACCACCCGATGGCTGGCCGACAACGCCGCCAACCGAAAGATCGCCTACACCGCGCACACCGGTGACATCATCGAGAACGACATCAGCAACCCGCTGGCCACCGACGCCAGCGGCAACCTGCTCCGCCCGGGTCTGAACGAGCAGGTGACCAAGGAGTACCAGTTCACCGCCGAGGCGCAGCGCACCCTGGATGCGGCCGGACTGGTCAACCAGGTCGTCGCGGGCAACCACGACAACCAGAGCGGCGCCGAGACCGGCCCGGCCTCACGGTTCAACCAGTACTACGGCCCGGAGCGCTACTACGAGGGCGCCAAGCAGTGGCCGGCCGCGTCCAAGGCGTCGTACCACGCGTGGGACGAGACCACCGACGCCAATGGTGCCGTGGTCACCCCCGGTAAGGACAACCAGAACAACTACATCCTCTTCTCCGCGGGCGGTCTGGACTTCGTCGCGGTGGGCCTCTCCTACGGCGTCACCCAGGCCGAGGCCGACTGGGCCAGCTCGATCTTCCGGCGCTACCACGACCGGAACGGCATCCTGCTGACCCACGCCTACCTCGCACCGTCGGCGACGCCCGACGGCCGAGGCGCCAACTTCTCCACCGACGGTTCGCGGGCCTTCTCGAGCATCGTCGCGGCCAACCCGAACGTGTTCCTGGTCCTCGCCGGTCACGAGCACGGCGTCGGCACCAACCTCAAGACCGGGGTCGGCGTCACCATCAAGCACAAGGTCGTCGAACTGCTCGCGGACTACCAGTTCTACAAGATGACCGCGGGTGAGCTGTGGCCGGAGAAGGTCGACGCCAACGGCAACCTCGACCTCGACGGCGACGGCACCATCGACCACAAGAAGGGCGACCTGCTGCAGTTCGGCGCCAGCTTCCTGCGGCTGCTGCAGATCGACGTCAAACGGGCGCAGATGAGCATCGACACCTACTCGCCGATGCTCGACAACTTCGGTGCCACCGAGTACGACGACCGCAAGCGCTACAACGGCGCCGAGGACAACATGGTCCTGCCGATCGACCTGTCGACGCGCAAGACCAGCTTCAGCACCGGCAGTCTCGTGCTGGTCACACCGACCGACACCGTGATCGGTCAGACCACGGTCAAGTCGGGCTGGCCGGCCACGGTGAAATGGAGCGGCCTGACCGAGCGCGAGCTCTACGCCTGGACCACCACCAGCCGCACCGGCGACGGTGACCAGGTGGGCTCGGTTGACCAGTTCGGCGGCATGTTCATCGCCACCGCCGCCGGCACGGACGTCACCGCGCCGGTGCTGACCGTCCCCGCCTCGACTTCCGTCAAGCAGGATGAGGTCTTTGATCCGCTGGCCGGGGTCACCGCGGTGGACAACACCGACGGCGACGTCACCGACCGGATCCAGGTGATCGGCACCGTCGACACCGCCACCCCGGGCAGCTACGCGCTGTCCTACGTGGTCGCTGACACCAACGGCAACCAGGCGGTCGCCAACCGGGTGGTCACCGTCACCGCGGTCCCGACCGTGGAGCGCACCCCGACCTCGGTCCGCGTCAACGACGTACAGGCCAACTGGAAGGAGACCCTGAAACTGACCGCGACCGTCACGCCGACCAAGGCGACCGGCCCGGTGCAGTTCATGCTCGGTGAGGACGTGCTCTGCGAGGCCCAGGTCAAGAAGGGCACCGCCTCCTGCACCGTCCGCATGCTGCCCAACCCCGGCACCCACAAGGTGCGGGCGGTCTACGGCGGCGACGAGACCCACGCGGCGTCGTACGCCGAATTCACCCTGACGGTGGTCGATCGCAAACGCTGATCGAGGGAATTGAAAGGGAAAATCCCTGAGCGGGGCCGGTCCCATCGGGCCGGCCCCGCTTCTCGTTCACGGTGACCGCAGCGGTCTGCGCGGTGGTGGCCGGCTACCGCTCCTCAACCACGATCGCGGCGTTCCGGTTGCCGCTCGCCGTCCGGCTGGCCAGCGCCGCCTCGATGTTGCCGGCCATGACCGACAGGATCCGGACGGTCTCGGCGTACTGCTCGGGGGTGAGTCCGCGCAGCAGCAGCTGCCGGGTCTCGCCGACACGCTCGGCTGCCGTGCGGTGTGCCGCGCGCCCCTGCTCGGTCAGGGTGATTGTGTCGCCGTCGTATCCCACCCATCCCCGCGTGACCAGGCCGTCCGCGCCGTCGAGGATCGCACCGAGCTGGGGTACGCCGTCCGGCCAGAACGGTGCGAGCGCCTGCTCGATCTCGTCACGGCTCCGCGCCGCCCTGGACAGCACGTTCAGGATCTGCCACTGCCGGCGGTCGAGGCCGAGGTCGCCCAGCGTCGCGTCGAACTGTTCGTCGATCAGGTTGTGCAGGTGCTTGAGCCAGTAGCCGATCGGCTTGTCCGTGCTGCTCACCGGCGCCTCCTCCTCAGGGTCAGCTCGTTGACCATGATTTGACGCGGTGTCAAGGGGTAAGTCACGCCACCGGAACGCCAAGCAGGTCGGCGGTGCGTTCCCACAGGCGGGTCGCCAACTGGTCGTCCTTGACCTGCCGGTGCACCGGCCCGTTGGGCTTCAAGCCGTGGTAGTAGTCGCCGTTGACCGTCTCCGGATCGGGCATCGTGGCCAGGTGGACCAGTGGCGCGGCACCCTGCTCCAGGGTGACCAGCCCGCCCAACAGGCGATACCGGACCAGCGCGGCGATCAGCGGGGTGTCCCGGTTGATCTCGGTGGTGGCCACCACGCCCGGATGGAACGCCGTCGCGGTCAGGCCGGTGCCCTGCGTACGACGGGCCAGCTCGCGGGTGAACAGGATGTTCTGCAGCTTCGTCGTCCCGTACCGGAGCATGCCGGATCGTTTGCGGGCGCCTTCGAGATCGTCGAGGTCGACGTTGCCGAACCGGTGGCCCTTGCTGGAGGTGCTGATGACCCGCGCCGGCCCGACGGTGGTCAGCCGCTGCAGCAGCAGGTTGGTGAGCAGGAACGGGGCCAGGTAGTTGACCTGGAACATCAGGTCGTGGCCGTCCTCGGTGCGGATCCGCTTGGACAGCACGACCCCGGCGTTGTGGGCCAGGACGTCGATGCGGGGGTAGCGGTCCAGGAGGGTGTCGGCGAGCGCGCGTACGTCGGCCAGCCGGGCGAAGTCGGCGACCAGCGGCTCGGCACCGATCTCGCGGGCGACGGCGGCGGTCTTCTCCGGTGACCGGCCGACCACCGCCACCGTCGCGCCCAGGCCGGCCAGCCTGCGGGCCGCCTCGGCACCGATGCCCGCGCTGGCGCCGGTGATCACGACGGTCTTACCTTCCATGGTCCGATCGTTCAAGGCACTCGCCCTCGTAAATGTGACGATGGCTCATGGTAGGAGGGTCAGTGGCCGATGGCCAAGGCACTGGCCCGCGCCAGTCGACCCGCACTCACCCGCGCGTCAGCCCGTCGTCCAGGTCCGGAGCTTCTCACGAGCCTTCTCGGTCGCGGTCGACCTCACTGAGCGTCACACTCGGCGTCGCACCGGCCGTCGCCGCCTTCCTCGGCCGGCGCACCGGCAACCCTTCACGGGTAGGGTGCCGGGGACACTGAGTCGGGAGGTGGCTGTCGATGCTCGCGGGACTGGCGGTGCCGCCCGCGGTCGAGGCGGAACGGGTGATCACCGCCGTGCTGGCCGACCTGCGCTCCGGCGACCACCGCGGCGTGGTCGTCGACTCCCCGCCCGGCGCCGGCAAATCCACGCTCGTGGTGCGCGCCGCCGTCGAGCTGGCCGCCGCCGGCGAGTCGCTGATCATCGTGGCGCAGACCAACGAGCAGGTCGACGACCTCATCGACCGCCTCGCCCGCAAGGCCCCTGAGCTGCGCATCGGCCGGCTCTCCGCCACCGACTACCAGCCGTCCGAGCGGGTCGCAGGCCACCAGACCGTCCGTGTCGCCGCGAAGGTCGCCGACCTCAGCGGGTCGGCCGTGATCATCGGTACGGCCGCGAAGTGGGCCACCCTCGGCGAGGGAGTCTGGCCGTGGGCGATCGTGGACGAGGCGTACCAGATGCGCTCGGACGCCCTGCTGCGCGTGGCCGGCCGGTTCGAGCGGGCGCTGTTCGTCGGTGACCCCGGGCAGCTCGACCCGTTCTCCACCGTCGAGACCGCGCGCTGGACCGGCCTGACCTGGGATCCGATGCAGTCGGCGGTGCTCACCCTGCTGCGGCACAACCCGGAGCTGCCCGTACACCGATTGCCGGTGTCCTGGCGGCTGCCCGCCTCCGCGGCGCCGGTGGTGGCCGCGGCGTTCTACCCGTTCACCGGGTTCCGGGCCGGCACCGGGCACGCCGACCGGGCGCTGACGTTCACCGAACCCGGCCCCGGCGACCGGTTCGACGCGACCGTGGAGGTGGCCGCCGCCTCCGGCTGGGCGCTGTACGAGCTGCCGGCCCGGCACACCCTGCGTACCGATGGCGAGGCCGCGGCGGCCTGCGCGGCTCTCGCGCTGCGGGTGCTGGAGCGCGGCGCGGTCGCGGTCTCCGAGCAGGCCCCCGACGGCGCGCCCGTGACCGCGGACCGGATCGCCGTCGGCGCCGCCCACCGCGACCAGGTGGCGGCCATCCGGGCCCGGCTCGGCGAGGCCGGCGCGGGCATCACCATCGACACCGCCAACCGGCTCCAGGGCCGGGAGTACGACGTGACGATCGTGTTGCACCCGCTGTCCGGGCGACGCGACGCGACCGCGTTCCACCTGGAGTCGGGGCGGCTGTGCGTGCTCGCCTCCCGGCACCGGCACGCGTGCGTGGTCGTGGCGCGGGCCGGGATCGCCGAACTGCTCGACGCGCACCCGTCGACCGAGCGGGTGCACCTGGACGTGCCGGTGAAGTTCCCGGACGGCTGGGCGGCCAACCAGGCGATGCTCACCCACCTCGCCGCGCACCACGTCGCCTGAGGAGACCGGCCGTACCCGCTGCCTGTTGCCGGAGGTGCCGTACGCCCCGATGTGCCGAGTACTTCGCCAACGTTCGCCCTATGTTGTCGTCCACAGGGTATCGGTGATCTCGATTATTATGTTCCGCCCCTTATCTGTTTCTGAACGTAGAGTCACCCGGCAGACCTGGACCCTCGACCCCGCCCACCGGTTCCGAGCCTTCACAACTGAAACCCGCGTCGACGCGAGCTGGGTCAACACCACCTCCAAGCTCAACCACTATGGCGACGACTCCGACAAACCCCGATGGATTGTCGAGGACGCCACTGGCGCGGTCACCCGGAACATCCCGGGGCCTGACGGTGACCTCGTCGCCACGGCGTCCTCGGCCGGTGGTACCCGACTACACCTGACCTGCCTGCACGCAGACGTGGCCGCGACTATCGACGCCGGGCTGACCGAGCCCGAACTGTTCGACTACGAAGAGTTCGGCGGGCGCCGATGCAGGCGTTTGTGCCTGGTCTGCAGTGGATAGGTGTGGTATCGCTGGTCTTTGGAGTTATCGACGCGGCGGCCTCATGCAAGGCAAAAGCAGTCTCGTGTGGCCTGGGCATCGGGGGAGCCGTTGTCGGTGGCGGTGCGATGAGGTTGGCGAAGACTGCGAACAGGGCCCGAGCCGGCTATCAGAGTGCCCAGAAAGCACGAGCCGTCTACAAGCCGGGGTACAACTCCCGGAAGTTGCAGAACAAGCGCAAGTTGAGTACAGCGGCCGCGAACGCGAGAAGGCCGCCGACAAGGCCCAGCGGCGGTACAACCCGTGGAAGTACACCGGTGTCGGCTACGCTGCCACGGCGGGAGTCCAGACGGCCTGCAAGGACGTGCATCCATGCGGGAGCAGGGTATGTAGGTGGCGGGGCGGTTGGATCTGAGTGACGATCGGGGCCCGAAGGACGTTCTCTCGGACCCCGGCGGTCGTCTGGTGCGCCTGATGGCTGGTCCGGTTGTTTGGTTGACGGGGTTGGCCGATGACCAGGCGGCGCTGCGCCGGCAGACGGTGGAGCGGCCGACCCACTCCGTCGAGGCCAACCTGCGGAACCAGGAGCGAGGCTACGCGTGGACGGTGTTCGGCGCGTTGTGGGCGTTCGGTGGTGTGGCTGCTGACCTGCTGCTCGGACCGGCGATCGGGAAGACGGCCGCCGACACGTTCTTTGGTGTGGTGATGTTCGGGCTGGTGCTATCGGCGGTCAGCGCAGGGTTGAGCGGGCTGCGGGCGATGGCGGCGGGCCGGTGGGGCTGGCGGGTGTTCCCCGGCGATGCGGCGGACAAGAAGACCCGGCTGCGGCTGCGTCAGCGCCAGGGCTCGCAGGCGAACGCCAGCGGGCGCCGGCATCTGCGGTTGTTGCGGTGGGCGTGCCAGCCGTGGCGGTGGGATCCGCTGGTCGCGGCGATCGTCGCGATACCGTTCTACTTCGCCGGCGTCGACATGTGATCGGCACATCGGAAGGACTACGACCTGTGCCTGCGCCGCGCTCAGGCGCATTGTGTGCTGATCCGAGAAGTCGCCTGATGGACGCCGGTTGCCACAGCGCCTCCGGCTGGGCGTTGTACGAGCCATACCCTGCGTACCGATGGCGAGGCCGCGGCGGCGTGCGCGGCCCTCGCGCTGCGGGTGCTGGAGCGCGGCGCGGTCGCGGTCTCCGAGCAGGCCCCCGACGGCGCGCCCGTGACCGCGGACCGGATCGCCGTCGGTGCCGCCCACCGCGACCAGGTGGCGGCCATCCGGGCCCGGCTCGGCGAGGCCGGCGCGGGCATCACCATCGACACCGCCAACCGGCTCCAGGGCCGGGAGTACGACGTGACGATCGTGCTGCACCCGCTGTCCGGGCGGCGGGACGCGACCGCGTTCCACCTGGAGTCGGGGCGGCTGTGCGTGCTCGCCTCCCGGCACCGGCACGCGTGCGTGGTGGTGGCGCGGGCCGGGATCGCCGAACTGCTCGACGCGCACCCGTCGACCGAGCGGGTGCACCTGGACGTGCCGGTGAAGTTCCCGGACGGCTGGGCGGCCAACCACACGATGCTCACCCACCTCGCTACGCATCACGTCTGCTGAGGAGGCGCCAACCAGAGCTGACCGGGCAGAGCGACCACGCCCTGCCCGGTCAGGCGGCCCGGTCAGAGGAAGTAGCGGAGCCAGATGTAGAGCCAGGCGATCAGGCAGCTCATGATCGTGACGACGATGCCGTACCGAGTGAACTGCCAGAACGAGATGCGGTGACCGGTGCGGGCGGCGATGCCGATCGCCACCACGTTGGCGCTGGCGGCGACCGCCGTGCCGTTGCCACCGAAGTCCGCGCCGAGGGCGAAGGCCCACCAGAGCGCCTGGCCGATCCGCGGGTCGGGCACCTCGGCCACCAGCCCTTCCACCACCGGGGCCATGGTGGCGACGTACGGGATGTTGTCGAAGAACGCGCCCAGCACCGCCGAGCCGAACAGCAGCGCGGTCGCGGCGCCGAAGAAGTCGCCGTCCACCTGGCCGATCACCCACTCGCCGAACGTGCTGATCACACCGGTGTGCACCAGACCGGCGACCATCACGAACAGGCCCATGAAGAAGACCAGGGTGGGCCACTCGACCTCGTTGAGCGCCTCGGTGACGTCCATCCGGGAGACCAGCAGCATCACCCCGGCGCCGACCATCGCCACCACCGACGGGTCGATGTGCAGGACGGAGTGCAGCGAGAAGGCGACCACCACCAGTCCGAGCACGACCAGGCAGCGCACCAGCAGCCGCACGTCGGTGATCGCCCGCCGCTCCTGCAGCGCCAGCACCGCGTTGACGTGTTCCGGGTTGTACTGGAACGACTTGCGGAACAGCACCCGGGTGAGGAGCACGAAGACCACGAAGATCACCCCGACGATGGGGGCCATGTGCGCCAGGAAGTCCGTGAAGGTCAACCCGGCGCGGCTGCCGATGATGATGTTCGGCGGGTCGCCGATCAGGGTCGCGGCGCCGCCGATGTTGGAGGCCAGGATCTCGGCGATCAGGTACGGCTGCGCGGGGATGTGCAGCCGGTTGCAGACCACCACGGTTACCGGGGCGACCAACATGATCGTGGTGACGTTGTCCAGGAACGGCGACGCGACGGCGGTGATCAGCATCAGCATCACCATCAGCCGATACGGCCGACCGGCCGACCGCTTCGCGGACCAGATGGCGAGGTAGTCGAACAGGCCGGTCTGCTTCAGCACCCCCACGATGATCATCATGCCGAGCAGCAGGAAGATGACCTCCCAGTCGACCCCCGCGTGCTGGGAGAACCACACGTCAGCCCCGGGCGCGAAGCCGACCACCACCATCACAGCGGCGGCGACCAGCACCACTTTGACCTTGTCGATCTTCTCGGTGGCGATGAAGAAGAACGCCACCACGAAGATGACCAGCGCGGCGACGGCGCTCACCGGTCACCCTCCGACCAGCTCGCGCCCCCGCGCCCTGAGATCAGACGTCCGGGTGGGCCACCGCGAATTCGGCGATCACCCGCTCCAGGGTGATCGCCCCGACAAGTACGCCGACGCCGTCGACCACCGCCACCAGCGGGCTGCGCTGCCGAGCCATCAGGGCGGCCACCTCCAGCAGCGTCCCATCCAGGCCGACCGTGACCACCCGGGCCGGCTCCCGATGCAGGCAGTCGCCCACGGTCAGGTCGCCGAGTTCGTCCCAGTAGTGATCCGCGTGCGCCTCGTCGATGGTCCGAGCCAACGCCCGATCCGCCCGGAAGCTGTCGGGCACCGCCATCCGCAGCACCTGGGTGCCCGGCAGCACCGTGCGCGGCCGGCCCCGGTCGTCCACCACGATCAAGCCGGGCAGCCGGCGCAGGGCCATCAGCCGGACCGCCCGGGCCACGGAGTCCGAAACGGTCACCGTCGGTACTGTCACGGCGATCTGCTGTGCCTGCATTCCACCAACTCCCCGGACGTGGACCAATCTCCTGAAACGCCGCGATCATGCGGACCTGCCCTGAAGCTCGGCGAGCTGCCGTTCCAGGCTCGCCAGCCGGTCGGCCACCGAGGCGCTCTGCAACACCGCAGCGACCTGGTCGGCCTCGTCAAGGTCCAGTTCGATGCGGTCGACCGGTACGTCCGGATCACCCGCCCCGTAGCGGAGCAGCGATCGCCGGCCGGTCTGATACACCAGTACGCCAAAGCGCTGCCCACCCCGGGTCAGGAAGTGGTTGACGACGCCGACGCCGGAAACGCTGGTTCGGGTGATCTCCACCGTGGCCTCCTTCGGGTAGGGGCGGCTGCTCGCCATCAACGTTTCGGGAATCCGGCCTGCCCGACCATGGGGTCCGACACCCATCTCGACCGGGGCGGAACATGCAGGTGAACGGGGGTGTGAATGGGTGCTCGACCGGATGGACAAACCTTCCGCTCCCGGGCGAGGCTGGCCCGGTGACCAACACCGCTGACCGGGCAGCCCTCCCCGAACCTGGCCGCCGAGGGGAGGCCGGACGCCAGGCCCCGGCCCAGGCGTTGTTCCGCCGGCTGGTCGTGCTGAACGGCCTGGTCTTCACGATCGGCACGCTCGTGCTCGCGCTCTCGCCGGCCACCGTCTCGTCGCGGGTGCGGCTGGCCGAGATCCCGGTGCTGACCGTCGGGCTGGCACTCATCCTGACGGTGAACGCCCTGCTGCTGCGGGCCAGCCTGGCCCCGCTCGACGCACTGACCGCGCTGATGCGCCGGGTGGACCTGCTGCGCGGCGGAGACCGGCTGGCGGACTCCGGCAACGGCGACCTGGCGGACCTGATCGCGACCTTCAACGCGATGCTGGACCGGCTGGAGGCGGAACGCAGCGCCAGCAGTGCGCACGCGCTCGCCGCCCAGGAGGGGGAACGGCAGCGGATCGCCCGGGAACTGCACGACGAGATCGGGCAGAGCCTCACGGTCGTGTTGCTCGGCCTCAAACGGGCCGTGGACCGGGCCCCGGACGAACTCCGCGATGAACTGCACGCCGTACAGGAGACGCTGCGGTCCAGCCTTGACGACGTGGGACGGGTGGCCCGCCGGCTCCGGCCGGACGTGCTGGAGGATCTCGGGCTGCTCAGCGCGATGAACGCGCTGGCGACGGAGTTCTCCCAGATCAGTGGGGTACCGGTGGTACGACGGGCAAAGCCCGACCTGCCGCCGCTGAGCGCAGAGAAGGAACTGGTGATCTACCGGATCGCCCAGGAGAGCCTGACCAACGTGGCCCGGCACGCCCGGGCCGGCCGGGTCGAGCTGTCGCTGCGGCCCGAGCCGGGCACGGTGGTGCTGCGGGTCGCCGACAATGGTCTCGGCGAGGTGAGCCCGGAGGGCGCCGGCATCCGAGGAATGCGGGAACGGGCGCTGCTGATCGGGGCCCGGCTGTCCATAACCGCCGTGCCCGGCACCGGCACCGAGGTCCGGCTGACCGTTCCCGCCGACGGTCCCACTCCTTCGACGGCGGAGAGGAAGCGGGGATGAGCGTGTCCACGACCAAGACCCGGATCATGCTGGCGGACGACCACGCACTGGTCCGGCGGGGGCTGCGACTGATTCTCGACGCCGAGCCTGACATGACGGTGGTCGCCGAGGCCGCCGACGGGGCGGAAGCGGCGGAGGCGGTCCGCCGGACCGAGATCGACCTGGCCATTCTGGACATCGCCATGCCGCGGATGACCGGCCTGCAGGCCGCCCGGGAGATCTCCCGACGAGCCCCCGACGTACGCATCCTGATGCTCTCGATGCACGACAACGAGCAGTACTTCTTCGAAGCGCTCCGGGCCGGCGCCTCCGGCTACGTGCTCAAGTCGGTTGCCGACCGTGATCTGCTGGAGGCGGTCCGGGCGGCGATGCGCGGCGAGCCGTTTCTCTATCCGGGCGCGATCACCGCGCTGATCCGGGACTACCTGCACCGGGCCCGGCAGGGCGAAAAGCTGCCGGAGAGCATCCTGACGCCCCGGGAGGAGGAGATCATAAAGCTGATCGCCGAGGGGAGTTCGGCGAAGGAGATCGCCGAGACGCTGGTGATCAGCGTGAAGACGGTCGACCGGCACCGGGCCAACATTCTCCAGAAGCTCGGCATGCGCGATCGGATCGACCTCACCCGGTACGCGATCCGGGCCGGCCTGGTCCAGCCCTGAGCCCCGCCAACCAGAGCTGAATCGAACCTCGTCGACCTCGACTTCCGCACCTGCTGGATCAAGGAAGCCGGGACGGACCATCCCAAGCGCCGGTACTCCGATCGGGTTTCCCAGGTCAGCAGCCGGATTGCCGGGGGCGAATGCGGCAAATCGACGCGCGGGGCCTTTACCACTGGCATGAATTCTGCAAGGTTGCCTGAGGCTGTCGCTCGGCGTTCACCTTTCATCCATCGACAGGTTGAAGTCGGACGCCAGCGTCCCCAGGTCGGCCCGCGGAATGTCGGAGCCGAATCACCACCACCGGGAGGTCCGGGTCCATGCCCCGTGCGCTAATACGGCGAGTCGTCGTCGCCCTGTCCTTGTCAACAGCTGGCTTAGCCGGCCCGATGCTCGCCGACCCGGCAGCTGCCAATCCGGACGGTACGGACCTGGTCATCAGCGAGGCGTACGTCAACGGCGGGTCGTCCGGCGCGAGCCACCTCAACAAGTTCGTCGAGCTCTACAACCCGACGTCAAAGGCAGTCTCGCTCACCGGCGACACCCTGCAGTACCGCGCGCCGACGAGCACCGGCGTGCCGACCGGTTCGCAGGTGTTCGCGCTGTCGGGGACGGTGGCCGCGCACGGCCACTTCCTCATCCAACTGCCGAGCAACGGCACCACCGGCGAACCACTGCCCACGCCCGACCTGAGCACCGGCGGCAGCATCAACCCGGGCGCGGGCGGCGGCACGCTCTTCATCGCGGCCAGCACCTCGGGCGTGCTCCCCACCGACACCTCCGTCATCGACAAGATCGGCTGGGGGAACAGCAACTCCCCGGAGGGAACCGCCGCGACCGGCAACTCGGTCGTCCTGAGCTATCAGCGCGACGCGGCCGGTACTGACACGGACAACAACGCTCCCGACTTCCCCGTCGCCACCCCGTCGCCGCAGAACGCGGCCTCCGACGGCGGCACGGCGGCCATCACGGTGACGAAACCCGGCACCCAGAATGCGGTGGTCGGCGCCTCGATCGCGCCACTGACCCTCAGCGCCTCAGGCGGCACCGCACCGTACGCATGGACGGCGACCGGGCTGCCCGCGGGCCTCGCGATCTCCTCGGCCGGCGTCGTCTCCGGCACCCCGACGGCGGCCGGCACGTCCTCGGTGACGGTCACCGCGACCGACTCGACCGGCGCCAGCGGCTCCGCGTCCTTCGACTTCTACGTCGCGACCGAGGGGGCGGTCCTGCCGATCGCCGAGATCCAGGGCACGAACACCGACACGTCGCCGTACGTCGACCAGACCGTGACGACCGAAGGCGTCGTGACCGCTGTCTACGCCACCGGCGGGTTCAACGGCTTCTTCATTCAGACCGGTGGCGCCGGCGGCACCGAGGCGGAAGACGCCACGCCGGGCGCCTCCGACGCGATCTTCGTGTTCGGCTCGGACGCGGCCGGCCAGGTCAGCATCGGCGAGAGCGTCCGGGTCACCGGAACTGTCGCGGAGTACCAGGGCGAGACCGAGATCACCTTCCCGACGGTCAGGAAGCTCGCCACGGCGCTGCCCGCCGTCAAGCCGCTCGTGATCCCGTGGTCCCACCTCACGACGGATGCTCAGAAGGAGGCGCACGAGGGCGAGCTGATCGCGCCCCAAGGCACCTTCACCGTGGCGGACAACTACAACGCGAACTACTACGGCTCCTTCACCCTCGCCGCCGGTGACACGCCGCTGCGCCAGCCCACCGACGTCGGCCCCGCTGGCAGCGCCGAGGCGCAGGCCGCGGTCGCCGACAACGCCGCCCGGACGGTGACCCTGGACGACGGCTCGAGCTGGAACTACAGCACCAGCACGTACACCGGCACGCCGCTGCCGTGGCTCACGCCGAACAACCCCGTCCGCATCGGCTCGAAGGTCACCTTCCACCAGCCGCTGATCCTCGAATACCGGTTCTCGCTGTGGAACCTCCAGCCGACCCAGCAGGTGACCGACGACGGCCACGCGGTCGCGACCTTCAGCGACACCCGAGCCGTGAACCAGCAGCCGGCCGCCGTCGGCGGGAGCGTGCACCTGGCGACGTTCAACGTCCAGAACTACTTCCCGACGACCGGAGAGGCGTACGTCGCCAAGGGTCTGGGCACCTGCACCTACTACAACGACCGGGCCGGCAATCGCATCACCGTGAAGACCTGCTCCGGCCCCGGCAACAGCTCCGGCCCGCGCGGCGCCGCCAACGACGCCAGCTTCCAGCGGCAGCAGGCGAAGATCATCACCGGCATCGACCGGCTCGGTGCCAGCATCGTGTCGCTGGAGGAAGTCGAGAACTCCGTGAAGTTCGGCCAGCCGCGGGACACCGCGCTCGCCGGCCTCGTCGACGCGCTCAACGCCGCCGCCGGCTCCAAGGTGTGGGCGTACGTGCCCTCCCCGGCCGACGACAAGCTGCCGCCGCTCTCCCAGCAGGACGTGATCCGCACGGCGTTCATCTACAAGCCGGCGGATGTCGCGTTCGTCGGGTCGTCGGTGGTGCTCACCGGTGACTCGGGCCCCGGCCAGCCGTTCTCGATCGCTCGCCAGCCGCTGGCGCAGGGCTTCAAGAAGGCCGGCGCGACCGACGCCGACGCGTTCCTGGTCGTAGCCAACCACTGGAAGTCCAAGGGCAGCGGGACCCCGCTGTACGACGGCGACGCCGAGGACACGTCCTCGCCGGCGGTGAACCAGGGTGCGTTCAACGCGACCCGGGTGCGCCAGGCGCAGGACACGAGCGCCTTCGCCACGCAGGTGGCGGATAGCCTGGGCACGAACCGGATCTTCCTGGTCGGCGACTTCAACGCCTACACCCAGGAAGACCCGATGCGGGTCCTGTACGCCAACGGCTACAGCGACCTGGGCTCCACGCTCGACCCGTCGGAGTGGACGTACTCCTACAACAGCCTGCAGGGCTCGCTCGACCACGTGCTGGCCAACGCGGCCGCACGCGCGCTGGTCACCGGGGCGGACGTGTGGCAGATCAACGCGCAGGAAGCGGTGGCCTACGGCTACAGCCGCTACAACTACAACGCCACACTGTTGTTCAACGGCAACGAGCCGTTCTCGGCGTCGGACCACAACCCGGTCGTCGTCGGGCTGAACCCGCCGGTGACGCCGCCCGTGGCCGCATGGAGCGCCTCGAAGGCGTACAACACCGGCGACAAGGTCTCCTACCAGGGCGCCACGTGGCAGGCGCTCTGGTGGACCCAGAAGCAGACCCCGGGTGACCCCTACGGCCCGTGGCAGGAGATGGCAACCGCCGCCGACGGCACCGCCATCTGGACCCCGTCGCGCGTCTTCGACACCGGAGACACCGTCGTCTACCAGGGCAAGAAGTACGTCGCCCAGTGGTGGACCCGTAATCAGGTCCCCGGCCAGCCCAACGGCCCGTGGAAGAGCACCAGCTGATTCGACGGTAGTGCGATCGGGGCCGCCTTCCACGCGAAGGCGGCCCCGGTCGTTGGCGCGTTGGCTGCCGCTCGGGCGGCCCGGATCAGTCGCCGCGCTGGTGCAGCAGGAGGTCGGCGACCACCGGCCGGTGGTCGGACGCCTCGGTCGCCATGGTGCCCGTGCCCACCACGGTGATGTCCGGCGAGACACTGATGACGTCGATCCGGCTCACCGGCTTGATCGCCGGATACGTCTTGGCGCCACCCGGGGCGGTGTCACGCAGGTCCTGCCAGAGGGCGGCCAACTCGGGCGCCCCCGGCTGCGCGTTGAGGTCGCCGACCAGCACCTTCGGCCCGGAGTCGGCGGCCAGGATGTTCAGCGTGTCCGCGACCTGCATGCGCCGCACAGTCGGGTCCGCACGGTAGTCGAGGTGCGTGGAATACACGTGCACGTGCGCACCCCGCACGTTGATCGTCACCTCCGCGAAGCCCGGCGCCGGTTCGGGTACCGGGTTGGGCACCTGGGTGGAGAGTCGGGTGATCTCATTGTTCACCGCGTCGAGGATCGGGTAACGGCTGAGCACCGCGACCCCGTACTGCCGGCGGGGCGCACCGGCGGTCAGCGGGTCGAAGTCGTAGATCGGCGCGAAGAAGGCCCGCATGCCCAGCCGCCCGGCGAGTTCCTCGGCCTCGTCGACGAAGTCGCTGCGGGCCCCCCAGTGGACGTCGACCTCCTGAAGGCCGACCACGTCGGCGTTCAGCGCCCGGATCGCCTCGGCGGTCCGGTCCAGGTCGAAGACGTTGTCCTCCCCGGCCCCGGCATGGATGTTGTAGGTGGCCACCCGCAGCGCCACGGGCGGCGCGGACGATCCCGCGGGCTCGATCGCGCTGGCCGGCGCGGCCAGCGACAGCGGTGCCAGCGCAGCGGCGAGCGCGGCGCCGAGCAGGGCACGGCGGTGAATGTTCAATCTCAACGGATCCTCCAGATCAAAAGGTGGACAGGGCACGTTTCGACATGAGGCGTTTCCTCCGGTACGAGAACGGCGCATAGTTCGCCCCGGTAGGAGGCGCAAAATACGCTACGTGTCGCGCGGGAAAAGATCAACGATCTCTGATTGAAGCCGGCATGGCGAGCCGGTAGCGCGCCGATGGCGACCATCGTGGTGACCGGTGACCGATGTGACGCTTCGGATCGAAGCACCGCCGTATTCGGTAGTGCCGGGTGTTGATCGTCGGATCCGCCCGGCTTGTCCGACAGGTGCCGAGCTCCACGAGGCACCCCCCTCCGACCTGGGAGTTGCATGTCCATCTTCCGGCGACGTCCAGGCGCGTCCATCGCGCTGATCGCCCTGTCCACCACTCTCGGCGCGGCGGCCACCGCCGTACCCGCGTCAGCCGCCCCGGCCCGGGCGGATCTCTCCGTCGATCTCGCCGTCAGCCCCACCCGGATCCCGCTGAACGGCAAGCCCGTCACCGCCGACATCCACGTCGCGAACGCGGGGGCCGCGACCGCGGACGGCATCACAGTGGTAATCGGGATTCCCGCCACCGCCCACATCGGCGGTGAGGGCCCAGCCACGGATTCGCCCTGGCAGTGCGTCCTGGGCCGGCCAGCCCGCTGCACCCACCCCGCCCTGGCGGCCGGGACGAGCGCGGCCCCGCTGAGCCTCCCGATCTCGCTGCCCGAGGGCACCGACGGCCGGTCGGTGGCCATCACCGCCACCGGTACCACCACCAGCCACGAATCGTTCACCAAGAACAACTCCGACAGCCAGTCGGTCACCTACGACGCGAGCATCGTCTACCCCGACCTGTACGTGGACAGCGCGGTGCCGATCCCGGACTACCAGGTCATCGAGGGCGACTGGGTCAAGTACCCGATGCGGTTCGGCAACACCGGCAACATCGCCGCCGACGACGTACGGGCCCACGTCGTCGCCGCCCCGGGCCTGTTCGGAGGCGTGGGCAACCAGTCCGACCCGTCGTGGCAGTGCACCACCATCGTGGACGGCCGGGAGTGGGAGTGCGTCAACGGCCCCCTCGCGGTCGGCGCGGTGACCCCGACGCTCTCCTTCAGCGGGCGGGTGCCGGCCGGCGGCCAGCCCGGTGACCGGCTGCCAGTGACCGTGACGCTCTCGACCAGCACCCCGGACGAGGACCCGGCCCGCAGCGTGTACGAGGGTGGCTTCGAGTACGGGACCCCGGCGTACGTGAGCGGGCGGGTCTGGCTCGACGCCGACCAGAACGGCCAGCGCGACCCCGGCGAGGGCACGGCGGGGCTGGACCAGCTCGACATCTCCGTCGTGCCGGCGGACGGCGGCACCTCCGTCAACGTGTCGGTGAACGCGGACGGCACGTACCGGGTGCCCGTGCACGCTGGCCGGTATCTCCTTGAGGCCGGCTTTGCCCCGGGCTCGTACCGCTTCACCACGCCAGACGTCGGCGACGACGCCACCGACTCCGACGTTCATGTCACGTACGACTCCTGGGACTACGTGAGCGCGCAGAGTGATCCGGTGGACATCGCGGAGGGCGGCGAGGCGATCCTCGACATCGGCCTCGTGGCCATCGGCTGAGCCGTACTCGGTCAATCTGGTAGCCCCGCGGCCCCGGTGGGATCCGATCCCGCCGGGGCCGTGCCGCGCGCGGCTCGTCGGCCCGTACAACCGTTTCCGACCGACCGCCGTCTGTAGGGGGGAACTGACGGAGGTAACCGGATGCCCGACGCATCGGAACAGGAATACGTCGAGTACCTCAGCGCGCGGCTGCCGATGCTGCACCGGCTGGCGTATTCGCTGTGCGGAGACACCGACCAGGCCGACGACCTGGTGCAGGAGACGGCGGTCCGGCTCTTCGAGCGCTGGTCCCGGGCGTCGCGGGCCGACCAGATCGACGCGTACGTCAGGACGATCCTGGTGCGGCTCTTCCTCGACGGCCGTCGAAAGGGCTGGTGGCGGATCCGGCTCTTCGGCGCGCCGCCGGATGTCCGCCGCACTGAGGACCACGGCGTGGAGGACCGGACGGTGCTGCGCGACGCCCTGGCGAAGGTGGCCCCGCGTCAGCGGGCCGTCCTGGTCCTGCGGTTTCTGCACGACCTGCCGGTGGACGAGGTGGCCCACACCCTGGGCTGCTCGGCCGGCACGGTGAAGAGCCAGACCTCGCACGGTCTCGCCGCGATGCGCCGACTGCTCGGCGACCGGGAGTTGATGGAGAGAGGAGCGGTGCGATGACAACCGATGAGGAACACTTCGCCGGACTGCTGCGCCATCTCGACGACGGCCCCGACCGGCCGTCCCGGGTGGACCTGTCCACGGCGATACGCGAGGCGCGCCGGCGCCGGCGCAACCGCAGGACGTTCACCGCCTCGGTCGCCGGGGTGGCGGCGGTGGCGGCGGTGGCGGCGGTGCCGCTGGCCGTACGGGCCGGACGGCCGGCCGAGCAGGGGCCGCCGATGGCGACGGGGACGTCGGCCAGTGCCAGCCTTCCGCCGCCGTCGGCCAGCCCCAGCCTTCCGCCGCCGTCGTCCGGGCCGACCACCTGCACGCCCGAGCTGCTGCCCATCCCCGGGGGAGCCCGCAAGAGCCTGGTCACCGGCGGCGACCCGACCGGCCGGTATCTGCTCGGCCGCTCGTACCTGAACAGAGGCTTTTCCTACCCGGTGATCATCTGGGACGGCGATCGTGCCCACGAGGTGCGGCTGCCCGGCTCCGACCAGCAGCTGACCGACATCAGTCCGTCCGGCGTCGCCGTCGGTGGGGCGTATGTCGGCGACCGGCCGCAGCCGTACGTGGTGCGGTCGGGCAAGGCCACCCGGCTGCCCGGGGTGGCGGCGGGCGAGGCCACGGCGATCAGTGACGACGGCCGGATCGTCGGGGCCCGGCAGGTCGGCGACCGGCGGCTGCCGGTGCTGTGGTCCGACCCGGGCAAGCCGGCCGTCGACCTGCCGCTGCCCGGCCCGAAGTGGGAAGGGATCGCCATCGGCGTCGACTCCGAGGGCACGGTCGTCGGCAAGATTCAGAACGGTCCGAGCGGGGCAACCCAGGCGGTCGTCTGGCGCTCCGGCGGGAAGCCCGAGCTGCTGCCGCTGCCGTCGGTCACCGACGGTACTGCGACGGAATTCCATCCCGTGTCGTTCCAGGGCGGGTGGATCACCGGCACGGCGTACCGGGACGACGGCGACACGCGGTTCATACACGCGGTCCGCTACCACCTGGCCCGCGGCGAGTACGTGCCGTTGCCGGCCAAGCTCAATCCGTCCGCCGGCAACGGTCGAGGATGGATGGTCGGCCCGCTCGACCACATCGACGCCGGACTGACGACCGACGACGGGCTGGTGCGGCTGCCCGACTTCGACGGGGGCACTGGCCGGTACGGCGCGGGCGCGGTGAGCATCAGCGATGACGGGCAGGTGATCGGTGGCCAGCTCGACACGAAGCCGGACCGGCGCACCATCGAGATGCGCGCGGTCCGCTGGCGCTGCCACTGACCGGTGCTCCGGCGCCCGGGTGATACCCGGGCGCCGGACCCGTCTTCTACCCAGCCGTGCGGCCGTGGCCGCACGGCTCCGGGTCGTGAACACGTGCCCGGATACCCCGTCCGGCCCCAAGATTACGCACGTGGAATCCTGTCAAAGGCCGTGTGGCGAGGAACAACGGAGGTTAGGGTTACGCGATAATCGCCAGGCCCCGTTATCGCAAGGTGGGTTGAATGTCGCCCGACCGCGATCAGCGCCAAGACCCCATTCTTCGTTGGCTACGCAAACCGGTGGAGGTTCCGGGCTCCGAATATGAGCGCCGTGGGCAGAAGGGCGAGGATACTCGGCGTCCGACCCTCGCGGAGGCTCGTAGGCAGGGGCCACGGGGGTTATTGCGCGTCCTCGGGCCGGGAATCACCACCGGGGCGGCCGATGACGATCCCAGCGCTATCGGCACCTATGCCCAGGCTGGCGCGCAGGCGGGTTTCGGACTGCTCTGGACCGGCCTGTTCGCGTTGCCGATGATGATGGCGGTGCAGGAGTTGGCGCAGCGGATCGGGCTGCAGACCGGCGTTGGCTTGGGCACCGCGTTGCGCCGGAAGTTCCCGGCCTGGTTGGTCACGACGGCGGTGGCAACGCTATCTGTATCGAACGTCATCGTAATAGCTGCCGACCTGCAGGCAGTGGCCGCCGGAATGGAGTTGCTCTCACACGGCTTCCTGCGCGCGTCATGGTTGATCGCTCCGGTGGCGGTTGTGCTAGTTGGCTTCCAGCTGCTCGGTAAATACCGGACGCTGTTCAGGACATTCAAATGGCTTACGCTGACCTTGTTCGCATACGTTGGCGCGGCCATTTTGTCTCACGCACATCCGCTGCAGGTATTGGCGGCCACCTTCGTACCACACGTTGAGATATCAGGCCAGTTCCTGCTCTTGCTGGTGGCGGTCCTGGGGACGACCCTCTCGCCATATCTGTTCTTCTGGCAGCCGGCCGAGGAGATCGATGACCAACTAGCCGCCGGCAAGCTGTCCGTCGAAGAAAGAGCGAACGCCGACCAGGACGAGATTCAATCGGCACGAGTCGACACCTTCATCGGCATGTTCTTCAGCCAATTGGTGGCGTATTGCATCATCCTCAGCGCGGCCGCCGTCCTCCACGAGCACGGCAAAACTGACATCAAGACGGCGGCCGACGCCGCCCAAGCGCTGACCCCGTTCGCCGGCCAAATCGCCTCCGTGCTCTTCGCCGCCGGGTTCATCGGCACCGGCATCCTCGCGATTCCCGTTCTGTCCGCGTCAACCGCCTACGCAATCAACGAGGCGGCGCTGATACCCGCCAGCCTCGCCGCACGGCCCAAACGCCAACCCACATTCTACGTGATCATCGTGCTCGCAACAGCGATCGGCGTCGCCATTAACCTGCTGCACGTGAACGTCATCCAGGCCCTCGTCATAGCGTCGGTCCTCAGTGGCGTCGCGGCAGTGCCACTCCTGGTGTTGATGACCCTGTTCGGCGCCGACCCCCACCACATGGGCCAGCGGGCCAGCGGGCTACTCAGTCGTAGCGTGACCTGGATAAGCACCGCAGCGATGACATTGGCAACCATCGCGCTACTCGCCAGCCCCGTATTCTCATCCTGATTCTGCAACTGGCTTCGGCAACGGGCCGACTTCGCGTTATCGGTTCGGACCCGACGAATCGGCTCACGCAGGCGGCAGTCAGGCGCCGACGGCGACGGCGATGCCGAGAACGAGCATGCCGACGCCGGTCGCGGCCTGCATGAAGCGTTGGGTGGCGGGTCAGGTCACCCGTTCGCGGCCCTTGTCGAGGGTCCAGACGTAGAGGCTGAACCAGGTACCGGAGATGGCCGCCCAGATCACGCCGAGGGCGACCGACGAAGCGAGCACCGGTCCGTCGGCGGTGACGAACTGCGGGATGAGCGACACGGCCACCACGCCGGCCTTGGGGTTGCCGAGGCTGGTCGCCACGCCGACGAGAAAGCTGTTCCGGCCCGTGGCTGCCCCAGGTCCGACCACTGACGGTTCCCGGCCGGGTCGCCCGCGCAGCGCCCACAGCGACTGCCCGCCCAGCCCGCAGAGGACTGCCGCGCCGCCGATCCGGATCGCCAGGTAGGCGTGCGGATTGGCCAGCAGCACCGCGGACAGGCCGAGGGCGGCGACGCTCGCCCAGATCAGGATGCCGGTGGACGCCACCGTGAGCAGGCCACTGCGGCGACCGAAGGCCAGCATCTGTCGGGTGACCGAGGCGTTGTTGGCACCGGGCAGCACGGCCAGCAGGGCCACCGTGGTGACGAAGGCGACGAGGTGCGTCGGCATGAGCGTCCTGTTCGTGAAGCGGGATCGAGGGCCGGCTCCCAGCGTGACGCTTGTCGAGCAATTACAGAAGTTACCTATACCGGCTTGGGCGTTAAGATTCCTTCATGCAGCGCGACCCCGGTCAACTGCAGCTGCTCGCGTTGATCCGGGCACACGGCTCCCTCGCGGGCGCCGCCCACGCACTCGGGGTGACCCCGGCGGCGGTCTCCGGGCAGCTCGCCCGTGCCGAAGCCGACTGGGGCACCCCGCTGGTCGTCCGCGGCCCGCGTGGCGCCAGACTCACCGAACCGGGACATGTCCTCGCCGACGCCGGCGACGTCATCATCGAGCAGTGCACCCGGGCCGGTGACCGGGTCAGCGCCATGCTCGGCCCGCTGTCGCGCCGGCTGCGCATCGGCACGTTCCAAGCCGCCGCCCAGCACCTGCTGCCACCAGCACTCACCGCGCTGCGCCACCACCGCCCCGACGCCGAACTGACCATCGTCGAGATCACCTCGGACCGGGGCGTCGACCTCGTCGACACCGGGCAGCTCGACGGCACCGTGACCGCCAGCTACGGCACCACACTCACCGCGCCACCGGCCGTACGCACCCACCCGTTGCTGATCGACCCGATGGCCCTGTGCCTGCCGGACGACCATCCGCTGATCCGCCGCCAGCGCACACCGCGCGGACTACGCCTCGACCAGCTGGCCGAGGATCCGTGGATCGTCATCGTCGCCGGGCACGCCGCCCGCAGGCAGCTCGATCAGGTCGCCGCCGAAACCGGGTTCACCCCGCGGGTGCAGTTCGAGACCGAGAACTACAACGTTGCCCAGTCGCTGGTCGGCACCGGCATCGGCGTCACGATGCTGTCTCGCCTGACCATCACACCTACTCCCGGCGCGGTGCATCGTGAGCTGACCAGGCCTCGCCTGCACCGGCACGTTCACGCCGTCACCGCGTCCACCACGCCGACCCCGCTCGCCGAGCAATTCCTCGCGCTGCTCACCCAGGTCAGCACCGACCTCGCCGACAAATGGGTTGCCACACCGGTCGGCGCATGAGTGGTGGCACGCGCCGGGGCGAAGGTGATCGGATCAGTCGCCGGCGTTGATGATCTTTCTTAGCGATTCCGTGTAAGCGGTGAAGGCGGTACGGCCGGCCGGGGTCAGGCTCACCCAGGTCCGGGCCCTGGATGGGCGGAATCCGGGGGCGTGGCCCAGCCGGCCGCGCCGGAGAAATCCGCTACAGATGCGCCGGACGTGTATAGGATTCCTCCTGTGGGTCGAGCGGGAAAGTCGGCAGCCGGACGGGGGGTCTTGCGAGATCTTCCACCGACCTTTACGTACTCGCAGGCGATGGCGGCTGGGGTCTCTCGCTGGCAGCTCTACCGCCTGCGTGACCAGGGTTCCATCGAAGTCGTCGGCCGAGGTCTCTACCGTCGTCATAACGCGGAGGCGGCGGACATAGATCTCATCGAGATCGCTCGGCGTGCACCTCTCGCCACACTCTGCCTGGCTACCGCGCTGGCTAGGCATGGCCTCACCGATGAGATCCCGTCCCGCATCGACGTCGCAGTGCCGCGCGGGCAGCACCGACCCATCACCACCGCGCCGGTTGCCTGGCATTTGTTCGATCCCGTCACCTTCGAGATCGGGCGCACCAACCTGCCCCTTGACTTCGAGACCTCGATTGGGCTCTACAACGCCGAACGGAGCATCATCGATGCCATCCGCCTGCGGCATCGTGAGGGACCGGACCTGGCGTATGCGGCGCTCAGACGGTGGCTGAGACAGCGAGGTGCGTCTCCGTCAAAACTCCTGGCGATGGTTCGGCATTTTCCCAAGGCCGAGCGGCCACTCCGAGAGGCGTTGGAGATCTTGCTGTGACCACCCGACCGACCCGAGGCACCATCGCCGGCCGTGCCTACCTCGACCTTCAGAACCTTGCCCGCCGCACGAACCGCCCCACCGATGAACTGCACCAGTTGTACGCCCTGGAAGGCTTTCTTGCTCGCCTGTCCCGCTCTTCCTATGCGGACAGGCTTGTGCTCAAAGGCGGCGTCTTGATGGCGGCTTATGCCGCCCGTCGGCCCACCAGGGACGTGGACCTGCAGGGCCGATGGATCTCCAACGACACGGATCATGTGCTCGGCATCGTCCGCGACGTGGCCAGCCTGCCGCTCGACGATGGCCTGATCTTTGACACGACCACCGTGACTGCGGAAACGATCCGGGACGACGACGTCTACACCGGCGTCCGAGTCAGCCTCACGGGAAACCTCGCTGCCGCCCGGTTGACCTTTCATGTCGATGTCAATGTCGGCGATCCGATATGGCCCGACCCGCAGCCAATCAAGCTGCCCCGTCTGCTCGACGGGGAAATCGTGGTAACCGGCTACCCGCTGCCCATGGTGTACGCGGAGAAGCTGGTGACGGCATTGCAGCGCGGCGAGGCAAACACTCGCTGGCGTGACTTTGCCGACGTGCACCTACTGTCTGGGCAGCACAACGTGGACGGCGGGGAACTCGCGACGGCCGTGCGACGGGTTGCCGAGTATCGCGAGGTCGAGGCCGCTCCGCTGAGCGAGGTCCTCGATGGCTACGCGGTGTTGGCCCAATCACGGTGGACCGCTTGGCGGCGCAAGCATCGCCTCGACGACCGGCTGCCCCAGGAATTTGCGGTGGTGTTGCAGCGCGTGTTTGCGCTCGCCGATCCGGCACTTTCGGGGGCCTCGGCCGGACGGACCTGGAGCGCCACGTCCGGCGGATGGACAGCAGGGTGAGGATCCGTAGTGGACGACGAGCGTGGTCCTGGCGGGTTGCGGCCGGTGTAGACCCCAACCCGCCAGGACTCCTGCCGAGGCGCTACGGCGTGGCGAGCGCCTCGGTCGGGGCGAGGCGGGCGGCGCGGATCGCCGGGTAGAGCCCGGCGAGAGCCCCGATCAGCAGGGTCGCACCGACCCCGCCGCCCACCGCCCACACCGGCACCACCGTCGGCCACGACTGCGAGAGCGCGTAGCCGGCGGTCACCCCGCTGCCCAACAGCACGCCACCGACCCCGCCGATGGCGGACAACAGCAGCGACTCGGCCAGGAACTGGGTGCGTACCTGGCCGCGGGTGGCGCCGAGTGAACGACGCAGGCCGATCTCCGCACGCCGTTCCAGCACCGAGATGACCATGGTGTTCGCCACCCCGACGCCACCCACCAGCAGGGCGACCGCGCCGAGCCCGAGCAGCAGCCCGCTGAACGCCGCGTCGGTGGCCTGCCTCGCGGCGAGCGCGTCGGAAGGCCGGGACACCTCCACCTCGTTCGGCGCGTCCGGATTCGCCGTGGCGCCGAGCACCCCGCGTACCGCCTCGACCGCCGAGTCGAGGGTCCTGGCGTACACCGTGGTCGGGTGCCCGTCGAACCCGAGGTACGAGGCGGCGGCATCCCAGCCGATCAGCGCGGAGAGGTCCAGCTCCGGGGCCAGCGGCGCAGGCGCCAGGATTCCGACCACGGCGAACCAGCGTCCACCGATCTGGATCCGTACGTCCGGGTTGGCGGAGCCGATCCCGAGCCGCTGCGCTGTGGTGGCGCCGAGCACCACCGCCGGGTAGCGTCCGGTGGCGGCGTTCAGCCAGCTGCCGCTGGCCAGCTCCAGCCCGACGGTGTCCCGCAGCTCCAGGTTGACGGCCCGGGTCGCGATCCCGCCGCTCTCCCCACGTGGGATCAGATCCGACCGGTACACCTTCGCGTCGGAGAGCAGCGCGGTGGCGGCGACCTTCTCGACCGGGCCGATCCGGTTGATCATCGGCACCGATTCGGTCGGCAGCTGGGCGTTGTCGCCGAAGAGCGTACGGCCCGGACCGACGGTCAGCAGGTTGGTGCCGAGCTTGGCGAGGGTGTTGTCCAGCTCCGCCCGGGACGACGCGGAGATCCCGACCACCGAGACCATCGCCGCGATCCCGATCGCGATGCCGAGCGCGGAGAGGAACGCCCGTAGCGGCCGGGTACGCAGGCCGACGCTGCCGACCCGCACGATGTCGCGTGGGCGGAGCCGGCCGGGCGTGAGCCGTTCCGGCCGGTTTCGGCTCATCTCAGTACCCCCGCCGCCCGGTGGTCCGCCATGATCCGGCCGTCGCGCATCTGGATCTGGCGGGGCAGGCTGGCGGCGATCTCCAGGTCGTGGGTGATCACCACAACGGTGGTCCCGCTCGCGTGCAGCTCGCGCAGGAGCTCCAGCACCCCGGCGCCGGACGTGGAGTCCAGGTTGCCGGTCGGCTCGTCGGCGAGCAGCAGCGGGGGAGCACCCACCACCGCGCGGGCGATCGCCACCCGCTGCCGTTCACCGCCCGAGAGCTCGTGCGGCCGGTGGTCGAGCCGGTGCCCCAGCCCGACCCGGATCAGCGCGGCCTCCGCGCGTTCCCGCCGCTGCCGCAGGGGTACGCCCGCGTAGAGCAGCCCGTCGGCCACGTTGTCCAGCGCCGATACGCCCGGAGCGAGGTGGAACTGCTGGAAGACGAAGCCGATCCGGGACGACCGGAGCGCGGAGAGCTGCCGGTCGCCGAGGGCCGCCACGTCGTGTCCGGCGATGCGTACCCGGCCCGTCGACGGGCGGTCCAGGGTGCCGATCAGGTGCAGCATGGTGGACTTGCCCGACCCGGAGGGGCCGACGATGGCGACCAGCTCGCCGTACCGGATGGTCAGCGAGACCCCGTCCAGGGCCCGTACGCCGCCCGGGTAGGCCTTGGTCACCTTGTCGAGTTCGATGACCGCGTCCGCCTCGCCGGTCACTTCGGCATCCCCACGGTCGCCCCTTCGCTGAGGCCGGCACCGGTGATCTCCACCCGGCCGGCGGCGAAGAGCCCCGTATCGACCGCCACGATCCGCGTGGTGGTGCCTTCGACCAGCTCCACGCCGTATCCGCCCTCGGCGAGCGCGAGGAGCGCGGCGACCGGGACGCTCAGCACGTCCTTGCGCTCGTCGGCGGTGAACGCCACCTTGACCGAGGCCTGCTCGAAGCCGGTCAGCGCCTTCGGGTCGGCGACGGTTACGGTGACGTCGATCCTGGTCACCGGGCTGGATCCGCCGTTGCCGCCACTGTTGTTGTTCTCGATCACCGTTTCGGTGTCGGCGATCTTCCCGGCGACCTCCTTGCCGTTGGGCAGGGTGACACTCACGTTCGCGTTCGGTTTCGCCAGCCGCTCGTCGTCGATGTCGAGGGAGACGGACACCACCCGGGCGGTGCCGGTGTAGGTCAGCACCGCCTTGCCGGGCTGGGCCGGGTCGCCGAGGGCCGCGTCGAGGCTGTCCACCCGGACCGCGCCGTCGGCGTAGACGACCTGGCCGAGCTCGACCCGGCCGGTCTCCGGCAGGCCGAGATCCTCCTGCCATTGTTTGACCGCGGTCGCCGTGGCCGAGGTGTAGTCCTCGTCGACGGTGAACCCGGAGTAGCCGAGCGCCGAGAGGTTCTTCTCGAACTGCTTGACGTCGCTGCCGGACACACCGGGTGCCAGGGTCCGATACGCCGGCAGTTGGCCGTACAGCAGCACCACCTTGGCGTCGTCGACCGTGAACAGCGGCTTGCCCCGGCTGATCTGGCTGCCGGTGCCGGGCAGCGAGGTGATCGTGCCGGGGGCGCGGAGCGTGGCGGTGTGGGTCTGACCGTAGCCGAGTTCCCCGTCGAAGGTCTGCGAGTCGACCAGCGTCTGCCGGGTGATCTTGGCGGTCGCCGGCGGGAGCCCGCCGCTGGCCGCCGTACCCGCGTCGCGGCTGCCGAGACCGACGACGGCCGCGGCGCCCGCTGCGGCGGCGACCGCCACCGCGGTGACGGCCACGATCGGGGTACGCGAGCGGCGCCGGCGACCCCGACCCACGCCGGACGGGCCCGGAGCGGCCGACGTGGTGGCGGGCGTTCCGGTGATCGGTGCCGTGGTGTCCGCGCTCACCCCGCCCCACCCCTGATCATCACCGGTACACCCTCCGGCCGGCACTTCTCCATCGCGGCCTTGATCTTCGGGTCGTCCGGCTTGAACTTGCCGTTGATCTGGAGGCTGCCGTCCGCGCCCGGGTCCGGGAAGTCCGGCACGCCGTTCTCCCGCATGCACCGGGCGAGTTCCCGCATCTTCTCCACCTGCTCCTCGGTCAGCGCCGGCCGCTCGCCGCCGTTCGGCAGCAGGGAACGGCACTTCTCCATCGCCGGCTGCATCTTCTCCCTGTCGGCGCCGCCGATTCGAACGTTCATGCCGCGTTGGCCCGGTTCGGGGTCCGGCACGTCGACCCCGTTCTCCCGCATGCACTTGACGAACTCGCGCTGCCGGTCCTGGTCGCTCAGGCTGGCGCTGGCGCTCGGCGAGGCACCGGCCGCGATACCGCCCGCCGTGGCGACCTGAGGGGTGTCCGGGTTCGAACCGCAGCCCGCGACCGCCAGGCCGAACAGCAGAGGTGGTACGAGCAGGGTGCCCGACCTGAGTCGGCGCATGGCCCAACTCCCTTCTCCGGGCCGGCACCGAACGCCGGCCGATAGGGACGAGTTGACCGTGGCGGACGTATCCAGGGCGTAACCGTCTGCGTTTACGCCGTCGTTATCCGCGGGCGCGGCACCATGGGTCCGTGCGAGTGCTTGTGGTCGAGGACGAGACGCTGCTGGCCGACTCCATCGCGGAGTGGTTGCGCCGGGAGGCGTTCGCGGTGGACGTCGCCTATGACGGGGACGCCGCCCTGGAGCGGCTCGGCGTCACCGACTACGACGTGGTGGTGCTCGACCGGGACCTGCCGGTGGTGCACGGCGACGACGTCTGCCGGGCGGTGGTGGACAGCGGCGCCGAGACGCGGGTGCTGATGCTGACCGCCGCCGCGGCCGTCCGGGAGCGGGTGGCCGGGCTGGCCCTGGGCGCCGACGACTACCTGGTCAAACCGTTCGCGCTGGTCGAACTCTCCGCCCGGGTGCACGCGCTGGCCCGGCGTGCCCGGCCGGCGGTCCCGCCGAAACTGGCCCGGGCCGGCATCGTGGTCGACCCGGCCCGGCGGGAGGTCTACCGCGACGGCCGGTACGTCCCGCTGTCCCGCAAGGAGTTCGCGGTGCTGGCGGAGCTGGTACGGGCCGGCGGGGCGGTGGTCTCCGCGGAGGAACTGCTGGAACGAGCCTGGGACGAGCACATCGATCCGTTCACCAACGTGGTACGGGTGACCGTGATGAAGCTGCGCCGCAAGCTCGGCGATCCGCCGGTGGTCGAGACGGTGCCGGGAGTGGGGTACCAGATCCAGTGAAGCGACTGACCATCCGCGCCCGCCTGACCCTGGTCTACGGTGGACTCCTGCTGCTCGCCGGCGTGGTCCTGCTCGGCGTCACGTACGTGCTGGTCGACCAGCGGATGCGGCAGCCGCTGACGGGGGTGAGGGCCCAGATCGTCCAGCCCCCGTTCGGCAAGCTGCCCGGCGTGGCCGCGGCCGAACAGCTGCGGATCCTGGTCGAAGAGGCCCAGGACGAGGCGAAGCGCAACGCGCTGGAGTCCCTGCTCACCCAGGGCGGCCTCGCCCTGCTGCTGATCTCGGCGGTCGCGCTCGGCTTCGGCTGGCTGATCGCCGGACGGGCGTTGCAGCCGTTGCACCAGATCACCGGCACCGCCCGGCGTATCGCCGCCGGCGCGGCCGGGCGGGGCCTGCACGAGCGGATCGCGCTGCGGGGCCCCCGGGACGAGGTGAAGGAACTGGCCGACACGTTCGACCTGATGCTGGAGCGGCTCGACCGGTCCTTCGACGGCCAGCGGCGGTTCGTGGCGAACGCGTCGCACGAGTTGCGTACCCCGCTGGCGCTCAACCGGTCGCTGCTGGAGGTGGCGATCTCCCGGCCGGGCGCCTCCGCCGAGCTGCGGCAGCTGGGCGAGACCCTGCTGGCGGTCAACGAACGCCACGAACGGCTCATCGACGGGCTGCTCACCCTCGCCGACTCGGAACAGCAGGTCGTCGACCGTACCCCCCTCGACCTCGCCGAGATCGCCGGCCACGTCCTCGACCAGGCGGCCGGCGCGCCGGAGCTGACCGTACGCCGGCAGCTCGCGCCCGCCCTTACCGCCGGTGACCCGGTGCTGCTGGAGCGGCTGACGCAGAACCTGGTGGAGAACGCGGTCCGGCACAACCTGCCGGCCGGCGGCGAGATCGACGTCAGTGCCGGCACCGCCGACGGCCGTGCCTTCCTGGTGGTCGCCAACACCGGCCCCGTGGTGCCCAGCTATGACATCGAGACGATCTTCCAACCGTTCCGCCGGCTACGCCAGGACCGGCTGGCCGGCCCGCGGTCGGGTGGCGCCCACGACCGGGCCGGTGCCGCCCGCGGCTTCGGGCTCGGTCTGTCGATCGTGCGGGCGGTGGCCCAGGCGCACGGTGGCGCAGTGCATGCCCACCCCCGCGACGGCGGCGGACTCGTCGTGGCGGTGACCCTGCCACCCCTGAGCGCGCCCGTCCCCGCGCAACCGGCGCGGATGCTGCCCGCCGTGATCCCGGCCTGATGGTGCCACTCATGAGGATTTATCCGGAAGATCCACTTGTCTGGAGCAAATCGGGCATCCGTTGTTAGCCTGACGGGTGGACCGCCGCCGATGCCACGTATCGGCGCCGACCGACCCAGCGGCGGTCGATCGGACCGGGGCCCCGAGAAGGGAAACAGCCATGCCTGGTCAACTCATCGGCAAGAACGTCATCGTCACCGGGGGGACCCGGGGCATCGGTCGAGGCATCACCCTCGGTCTGGCCACCGCCGGAGCGAACGTGATCGCCTGCTACCGGACCGAGGGCGAGCACCTCGAAGCGCTCGCCCAACAGCTCAAGGAGACCCCCGGCGACCACCGGCTGGTACGGGCCGACGTGACCCAGCTGGCGGACGTCGAGCGGTTCGCCGACGAGGCCCGCAGCACCTACCGGACCATCCACGGTCTGGTGCACAACGCGGGGGTGATCAGCCAGGTGCCGTTCGCTGAGCTGACCCCCCAGGAGTGGCATCGGGTGGTGGACACCAGCCTCACCGCCGCCTACCTCATGGTCAACAAGACGCTGCCGCTGATGACCGCGGGTTCCTCGGTGGTGGTCATCGGCTCCCGGGCGGCCACGGTCGGGATCCCGCAGCGGGCGCACTACACAGCGGCGAAGGCCGGCCTCGTCGGGCTGATGCGCTCGCTGGCGAAGGAACTGGGCCCGCAGGGCATCCGGGTCAACGTGCTCTCCCCGGGCACGATCGAGACCGAGGAGGCGGCGCGGGACTCGTCGGAACAGCGGCGGGAACACATCGCACGCCACTCCCAGATCGTCTCGTTGCGACGCTACGGACGGTCGGAGGAGGTCGCCAACGTGGTCACCTTCCTGCTCAGCGACAAGGCCTCGTACGTCACGGGCGAGACCCTGCAGGTCGACGGCGGCATCTGAGCCGACCGGCGGACGCCGAGCCGGAACTCAACGACAGCGACCGGGCCTCCGGATCACTTGCCTGGAGCCTGGTAGCCCACCTTCATCCGGGTCGCGTCGTCGACCTCTTCCGGCGTCAGCACCGGGGTGATCCGCGTGGTCACACCGCCCGCCGCCCGGATGGCGATGACCAGCGCGGCTGCGGCCTTGTCGTCCGGCATGTCACACACCGCATAGGTGTCGTACTCGCCGAACGAGAAGAACAGGGACTCCATGCGCCCGCCGCTGGCCTCGATCGCCCGCCGAGCTACCTCGGCCCGTTTGCTGCCACCGTCGGTGGCGAGCCCCTTGGCTCCGTCAGTGGTGTAGGTCGACTCCAACAGGAATTTCGGCACCTCGATCACCTCTCACGTCCTCCGGCGCCCTCGCGGCCGCCGATGCCTGTTCGGATCAGTCCCGCAGCCGTGCGTTCAGCGCGTCCCTTGGCGTTGGATCCGTTCGCCGCGCTCGACCCTGGCCCGGCCCTGGTCGCGCTCCGTCCCCGAGGTACCGGTCGCGGCCCGCAGGCGCCGGCGCTGCGGCGAGCGTTCGACCTCGGAGCCCTGCCGGCCCCGGGCCCCGCTGCCCGGATTCCGTCCCGCGCGCGCCGATTCACCGCCGGGGTCGTGCTTGTTCGCCTTGTGACTACCCATGCGCCGCGCGTACCCGTCACGGGAGCGCATAGTCATCGCGCTGGCGTGGATCGTCCAGCGAGCGCACGTCGTCGTACGGCCTGAGTTCGCCGCCCTGTGATCCAGGGACGATCAGATCGTGGCTGGTCCGGGCACGGCTGCCGCTGCCTCGTCCTCCAGTGTTGTCGCCGCGTTCACCTGCGAGATCGCCGCGGTCCCTAGCCTGACCAGGGCCTGCGGCTGTGCCCTTGACAGTGGCGCGCCCGACAGAAGCTGTGGAGGAACAAATGATCCTGCAACGCCCCCAGGGCCGGGCGTCGGCGGCCCTCGCCACCGCCGGACTGCTCGTCGGCATGCTGAGCGGACCGGCATTCGCGGAGGGGACGGCACCCGCGACCTCGGTCCACGACGGCGACGTCATCCACGGCGTCACCACCATCTACGCTGCCGGTTCACCCCTGCCCTCGCTGGACGTGGACGGTGACCCGCTGGCCACCGATCCCGTGTCGAGCCTGCCCGCCACCCTGCTCTTCGAGGGCGAGGGAATTCAGAGCGGATCCCAGAAACTGCTGAACTCGATCTGGGTGAACGGCAGGATGGTCACCCTGATCAACAAGGACTACTTCGGCTACGCCACCGCGGAGATCCCGATCCCGGCCGGCTACCTGACCGCCGGAACGAACACGCTGACGGTCCGCTCCGGCAGCTCGATCTCGCCCACCGACCTCACCGCAAACCACGACGACTTCACGATCCGTAACGTTCGGATCACCACTCTCGACGGTACGGACATCTCCGATCCCGCCGTCCCGCCAACCCGCAAGATAGACCTCGGCGACGGCTACCCGGGCGGCAACGCGACCGAGGAGCAGGTGACGGCCAACTTCGCCATCACCCTCGACGAAGCTCGGGCCAACGGTGTCGCCGCGACAGTGGACACCCGTCCGTTGACCGATGGCCCACACACCCTCACCGCGACCTCGGCCGGCGCTGCCACAGTCGTCCGGTTCCTCACCGACAACGTCGGACCGGTGATCACCGGCACCACTCCCGCCGATGGCGCCACCATCACCGGGGATCGCATCGAGGTCACCGTATCGGCGACCGACAGCGTCTCCGCCGTCGCCTCCGTGACCGCCAAGCTGGACGGCCGCACCATCCCGGTCCCCAACTCCTTCCCGACCGGCAACATCCCGGCCGGCGAGCACACACTTGCCGTCACCGCCAAGGACACCGCCGGCAACGCGAGCACGAAGAACGTCACGTTCCGCACCCCACCGCCGACCATCGCACCCGGCGCCTACGACCGCGGCCAGATCCGGCCCGACCGCGCCATGGCCGGTCCCGACGTGGCGCGCATCGTGGCCGCGGGCGACATCGCCTGCGCCGCGACCAGCCGTACGACTCCCACGGCCTGCCAGCAGGCCGCCGTCGCCGACACGGTCAGGTCGCTGAACCCCGACGCCGTGCTCACCCTCGCCGACAACCAGTACGACGTCGGCACCCTCCCCGCGTTCCTCGCCTCCTACGACAAGTCGTGGGGCGCACTCAAGGACATCACCTACCCGATCGTCGGCAACCACGAGTACGGGCAGGCCTACTACCCGGGAGCCCGCGCCGACGGCTACTTCGACTACTTCAACGGTGTCGGTGCGCAGGACGGCCGGGCCGCCGACCGGGAGAAGGGCTACTACTCGTACGACATCGGCCGCTGGCACGTCGTCGCCCTCAACAGTGAGTGCGGCGTGGTGTCCTGCGCTCCCGGCTCGGCCCAGTACGCCTGGCTCGAGCAGGACCTCCAGCGGCACCACAACATGTGCGTGATGGCCACCTGGCACAAGCCGGTGCACACCGGCACCTTCCGCGGCGGCATCTACGGCAACCCCGACAGCAACGCGCTCTACAAGCTTGCCGACCGGTACGGGGTGGACGTGATCCTCAACGGGCACGATCACAGCTACCAGCGGTTCGCGCCGCAGGACGTCGACGGCAACCCCCGGCCCGACGCACCGCGGGAGTTCATCGTCGGCACCGGCGGCGTCGGCTTCCACGGCACCCCCGACCAGGTCCCCAACCTGGAGGCCGCCCAGGGCGACACGTTCGGCGCGCTGGAGCTGACCCTCAAGCCCACCGGCTACGACTGGCGATTCGTGCCGATCGCCGGCAGCACCAAGGGTTTCACCGACGCCGGTTCGGCGTCCTGCCACCCGTAGTCGCAAGCAACGTGACCCCGCCGACCGCATCCGGGTCGGCGGGGTCACGGCGTTCCTGAGAAGCGCCGGCGGGCGAGCCCGGCGTCGGCAAGACCACGCTGGTGACCGCGGCGGCGGAAGAAGCCCGCCGGCGCGGCGCACTCGTGCTCGGTGCCGCCTGCTGGGATTCCGACAGCGCGTCCGTCACCTGGGCGACTGCTTCACGGCGCGGTGCCGATACGGATGCCGGTCTCTGACCCTCACGGCAGGCCTGATCAACCAATCGGATGCCGGATCGCAGTACACCGTCGACAATTCAGCGCCCTTAGGTGGGGCCGCCGGGGCGTCATTGACAGATAGCGTCACCGGTGCCAGCCAATTGGCTTAACGGCGCGCGTCTGATGCGGATAAGGAGCGGACAATTCTTCACGTCTTCTTGATCGCATCCATCGTTTTCACCGCCCTTGTGCTGCTGGCGATGGCCGTGTCGTTCGTCTACGGGTTCCTTTACCCTGCTCGCGCCCGGCACAGTGTTCGGCGGCCGGCGTACCCCCGCTACGGCCCGGTTCATGGCGATCAGGTAGCGATCATGATCGCCTGCCGCAACGGCGCCGCGACCATCGCCGCGGCCGTCACCGCGGCACGCGCGACCGGAGCACCCGTCTACGTCGTCTCCGACGGGTCGACCGACGACACCGCGCGGGTCGCAGCCGCAGCAGGCGCACAGGTGCTCGCCCTTGGCGCCAACGTCGGCAAGCCCGCCGCCCTGCACGCGGGTTACGTCCACTTCAGGCTCGGTCTGGCCTACCGCGCGGTGGCCATCATCGACGACGACGTGCTGGTCGCGTCCGACTTCGTCAGTTCCGCACTCGCCTTGCTCGAAGACCAGGTTGCCATCGTAGTGGGACACAACGTCACCTGGTGGCCACCCGAACGCCGCTGGAACCTCTGGCTGGCCAAGCGGGCGTACAGCTACTGGAATTACCAAGTGATCACTCGGCGGATCCAGAGCCACTTCAACGTCATGAACTGCATCTCGGGCAGCAACTCCCTGTACCGGGTGGAGTTGCTGGATGTGGTGCTGCCGCAGCAGCCGCCGTACATCGTGGACGACACGTACTGGCTCCTGGAAACCCACCGGCGCCGGCTCGGCCGGATCGTCTACGCACCCCGGGCGGTGGCGTACCTGCAGGATCCGACCACGATGCGTGACTGGTACAAGCAGAACCTGCGGTGGATGTGGGGCACGTTTCAGGGCATCATCGGCCACCGGGTCGGCCGCATGCACAGCCGCTTCGACTACGCGTACCTGCTGCTGATGCTGCACTGGCTCCTCTACGTCGCGGGTGGCCCACTGACCCTGTGGCTGCTGGCCACCGCCGGGCTAGACGTCGGGCGGGGCCTACTGCTGCTGCTCGGCGGTCAGGCGCTGTGGGTGGTGCTGGCTGCCTGGCGGCTGGCCCGTCCCCGGCTGGTGTTCTTCCTGCCGCTCATCATCCTGGCCGATCTGCTCTACCGGGTGGTCATGGTGCACGCGCTGGTGAAGGCACTCCGCCATCCCACCGTCGATCGCTGTGTGTGGGCCTCGCCCCCACGCATCGGCGCTTCCGATCCCGTCAAAGCATGAGGAGGTGAACATGTCCGCAAACCAGGAGCTACCCGTGACGGGAGCACCGGCCGCCGCTGTGGGACTGATCGGCGCGATCGTCCTCGGCCTCGGCGCCCTGCTGGTCACGGTGGCCCAGTGGGGTGCCAAGGCACGCCACCGGATGCACTGACCTTTACCGGGGGCTTGCTCGGGCGCGAGTTCGAGAGCGCTGCGGTGCGGGCCGTGGACCCCGCCGGGTCCACGGCCCGCACCGCCCGACAACGAGGCCGGACCGGTCTGCCCCCAGGATGACCCGGGGCCACGGTCAACGGCGGTTGTAGCGGTACATGGTCAGCGTGCCGAACACCACCACGAACCCGGCGCTCCACAGCAGCAGCCACAGCGTGTTCGCCGCGTCCGACGATCCGGCCATCGCCGCGCGTACCGACGCCACCAGGTGGGTGATCGGGTTGACCTTGACGAATGCCTGCAGCCAGCCCGGCATGGTGCTCGGGTTGACGAAGACGTTGCTCAAAAAGGTCAGCGGGAACAGCACCATCATGCTGACCCCCATCACCGACTTCTCGCTGCGCAGCACCAGGCCGAAGAACGTCCAGACCCAGGAAAACGCGAACGAGAAGACCACCAGCAGACCGATCCCGGCCAGCACACCGAGCAGCCCGCCGTCGGGCCGGAAGCCGAGCGCCAGCCCGACACCGAGGATGACCAGCGCGGCGAGCACGTAACGCAGCACGTCACCGAAGATCATGCCGACCAACGCGGCCGGCCGCCACACCGGCAGCGTCCGAATCCGGTCGAACACGCCCTTCTCGATGTCGTTGTTGAGGCCGACCCCGGTGTACATGGTGATCATCACGACGCTGGTCACCATGATGCCGGGCAGGAAGAACTGCAGGTAGTCCCGGGGGCTGCCGGCGAGGGCACCGCCGAACAGGTACGTGAACATCAGCACCATGATGATCGGGAACGCTGTCACGTCGAACAGCTGCTCCGGCACATGCTTGATCTTCAACAGCGCCCGCCAGCCGAAGATCAGCGACGCCGACAACGGCCCCGGCCTCGGCGGCCGCTCACCCGGCGCGAGGACCGTCGCCAACGCCTCCGCCGAGGGTACGTAGACCGACGGCGCCCGTCCGGTCGTGGTCGCGGTCTCGCTCATCGGGCTGCCTCCAGCTCGTCGTCTCGCTCGCCGGCCGCGACGGCGGGGTGGTCGGTCAGGGCCAGGAACACCTCGTCCAGGCTCGGCTGGCCCAGCGAGAAGTCGTCGACGACGATGCCGGCGCGGGTCAGCTCCCCGAGCGCCCGAGCCGCCTGCTCGCTGGCCTCCAGGTCGCTGCCCGCCTCGCCGACCCGGGCCATCACCGCCACCGGATCCGCCTCCAGCTGCACCGGCACGCCCAGCACCACCTCAAGCAGCTTCTCGGCCTCCGGCCGCTGACCCGGGTCCCGCAGTCGCAGGTGGATGGTGCCGGAGCCGACCGACGACTTCAGCTCGCCCGGGGTGCCCTCCGCGATCACCCTGCCGTGGTCGACGACCGCGATGCGCCCGGCGAGCTGGTCGGCCTCGTCCAGGTACTGCGTGGTCAGCAGCACCGTCGTGCCGTGCGCCACCACAGCCCGGACGATCTCCCACACCTGGTTGCGGCTGCGCGGGTCCAGCCCCGTCGTCGGCTCGTCCAGGAAGAGCAGGTCCGGGGTGTTGAGGATGCTCGCCGCGATGTCGATCCGCCGCCGCATGCCGCCCGAGTACTTCTTCACCTGGCGGGCCGCCGCGTCGGTCAGCCCGAACGCAGCGAGCAGACTCTCCGCCCTCGCCCGGGCGGCCGGCTTGCGCAGCCCGAGCAGGCGACCCAGCAGGACGAGGTTCTCCATCCCGGTCAGGTCCTCGTCCAGCGAGGCGTACTGGCCGGTCAGGCTGACCCGGGCGCGCACCGCGTCAGCCTCGGTCACCACGTCGTGGCCGAAGACCCGCGCCCGGCCACCGTCGGGGCGCAGCAGCGTGGCCAGCACCCGCACGGCCGTGGTCTTGCCGGCCCCGTTCGGGCCGAGCAGCCCGTAGACGGTGCCGGCGGGGACCTGCAGGTCCAGGCCGTCCAGGGCGCGGGTCGTGCCGAACGACCGGACCAGGCCGTCGGCCTCGACGGCCAACCCGGTGTTCCGGTTACTCATGATCACTACCTTCCTTCGACATTCAGGAGACGTATGGGCGCGCCGCCCGGCCCTCGCGCAGCTGGTCCTCGACCTGCGGCGTCGGCTCGCCGGCCAGCAGGGTCCACGCCGACGAAGCCGCGCACCGTCACCGCGTGCAGGGCGGTGAAGACCGTCCGGAGTTGGTCGACCGTATGCAGGCCGATTGAACCGCAGCCGTACGACAAGAAGCCGACCGGTTTGGCCTGCCACTCGTCGTACGCGTAGTCGATCGTCTGTTTCAACGACGCCGGGAAGCTGTGGTTGTACTCGCGGGTGACCACAGTGAACGCCTCCGCCCGGGTTCACCTGCTGCACGAACGACCGGATGCTCGCCGTGGACTCGGCGGGGTGCCGGTGTCGGGCGGGGTTGGCAACAGATCCGGGTTTATGGGCAGTCATAGTCGGACATTTGCATGTACTGT